>JBOHCW010000550.1:0-3086 GCA_050725375.1 Actinocrinis sp.
GTGGAGGAGCGCATCACCTTCGTCGAGGGCGCGATCGAGGACTCACAGGCCGCGCGCGAGGCGATGGAGGGCTGCGATGCGGTGGTGAACTTCGCCGCCGAGTCCCATGTGGACCGCTCGATCGCGGACCAGAACGCGTTCGCGCGCACGCACGTGATCGGCACCTCCGTGCTGCTCGACACCGCGCGCGAGCTGGGCGTGACCCGCTACCTGCAGGTGTCCACCGACGAGGTGTACGGCTCGATCGACGAGGGCTCGTGGACCGAGACCTGGCCGCTGGAGCCGAACTCGCCGTACTCGGCCGCCAAGGCGGGCTCGGACCTGCTGGCGCTGGCCGCGCACCGCACGCACGGGCTCGACGTGGTGGTGACCCGCTGTTCGAACAACTACGGGCACTTCCACTTCCCGGAGAAGATGATCCCGCTGTTCGTCACGAACCTGCTGGACGGCGGCCGGGTGCCGCTGTACGGCGACGGCGGCAACGTGCGCGACTGGCTGCACGTGTCCGACCACGTGCGCGGCATCCACCTGGCGCTGACGAAGGGCCGGGCCGGCGAGGTCTACAACATCGGCGGCGGCGTCGAGCTGTCGAACAAGGAACTGACGCAGCGTCTGCTTGAGGCGTGCGGCGCCGATTGGGGCAGCGTGGACAACGTGTCCGACCGCAAGGGGCACGACCGGCGCTACTCGTTGGACATCACCAAGATCAGCACCGAGTTGGGTTACGCACCGCGCGTCCCCTTCGACGAGGGCCTTACCCGCACGGTCGCGTGGTACCGGGCCAACCGCGCATGGTGGGAACCGCTGAAGGCCAGGGCGGCTCTCTAAAGCACACGCACGCTCGTAGCGCGATTTGGCTACGGGCGGCAGGACTTCTGACATCGGGCACGGAGAGGCGGCACGGGAACGATGGCACGCTGGCTGGTCACCGGCGCGGCGGGAATGCTCGGACGGGAGCTGGCCGGCCTGCTGGTCGGCCCGGAGCACCCGCTCGGCGCCCCGGAGGGCCCGACCGCGCACGAGGCGCACGAGGTGGTCGCGCTCGGCCGCGCCGAGCTGGACATCACCGATCCGGCCGCGCTCAAGTCCGCGGTCGCGGGCGTGGACGTGGTCGTCAACGCGGCGGCGTGGACCGACGTGGACGGCGCCGAGGCCCGCGAGGCGGACGCGACCGCCGTCAACGGCCTGGCGGTGCGTTCGCTGGCGTCGGCGTGCGCCGATTCGGGCTCGGTGCTGCTGCACGTGTCGACCGACTACGTGTTCCCCGGCGACGCGACCGCGCCGATCCCGGAGGACGCGCCGACCGGGCCGGTCAACGCGTACGGCCGCGGCAAGCTGGTCGGCGAGCAGGCGGTCTTCGAGCTGCTGCCGCAGAGCGGCTACGTCGTGCGCACCGCCTGGCTGTACGGCGAGCACGGCAAGAACTTCGTCGCCACGATCCTCAACGCGGCCAGGCAGCGCGACTTCCTCGACGTGGTCGACGACCAGCGCGGGCAGCCGACCTGGGCGCGCGCGCTGGCCCGCCAGCTGATCGACCTCGGCGGCGCGGCGCTTGAGGGCAGGGCGCCGGCCGGGGCGTACCACGGCACGAGTTCGGGCGAGACGACCTGGTTCGGCCTGGCCCGAGCCGCCTTCGAGCTGACCGGGCTGGACCCCGAGCGGGTGCGCCCGACCAGCAGCGACAAGTTCGTGCGGCCCGCGCCGCGCCCATCGTACAGCGTGCTCGGGCACGAGCGCTGGGCGGCCGCCGGGCTGGCCGCGCAGCCGCACTGGCGCGAGGGCCTGGCCGGCCACCTGCGCCCCGCCGGATAATCCGACCGACCGCCGAACCGCAACCGGTTATAAGGACCCTTAGATGCCGAGCATCGACCTCATGATGCCGTACTACGGCGACGTCGGCATGATGCAGGCCGCGGTGCGCAGCATCCTGGTGCAGAACGACCCGGACTGGCACCTGACGGTGGTGGACGACGGCGAGGCCGCGGGGGTGCCCGAGTGGTTCGCCGCGCTGGACGACCCGCGGGTGACCTACCTGCGCAACCCGGTCAACCTCGGGGTGACCGGCAATTTCCGCAGGTGTGTGGAGCTGGCCCGGCGCGACCGGATGGTCATGATGGGTAGCGACGACCTGATGCTGCCGGACTACGTGGCCACCGTGCGCGAATTGGAGAAGATCGCACCGGGCGCCGGGATCGTGCAGCCGGGCGTGGAGGTCATCGACGAGACCGGCCGCGTCGTCGGCGGCGGTCTGGTCGACACCACCAAGCGGCGCCTCTACCGGCCGCGGGGCGCCGGTCCGCACGTCATGGAGGGCCAGCCGCTCGCGGTGAGCCTGCTGCGCGGCAACTGGCTGTACTTTCCGTCGATCTGCTGGCGCACCGAGGCGGTGGCCGCGGTCGGCTTCCGCGCGGACCTGGAGGTCATCCAGGACCTCGACATGATCGTCAAGCTGGTCGAGCGCGGCGAGCGGCTGGTGGCCGGCGACCACGTGTGCTTCCAGTACCGGCGGCACTCCGGCAGCGAGTCGGCGAAGCAGGCCGTGGACGGGCGCCGGTTCGCCGAAGCGCGCGCCTTCTTCCTGGAGACCGCGGACCACCTGGACTCGGTCGGCTGGGCCGAGGCCGCGACCGTCTCGCGCCGGCACCGCTCGGCCCGGCTGCACGCGCTCACGCTCGTGCCGACGGCGCTGAAGCTGCGGCGGCCCGACTCAGCGCGCCAACTGCTGCGCTACGCAACCTCGCCGAGCAAGCGGCTCGACTCCTAACGCAGCACTGCCTCTATCACGGCACTGCCTGTATCACGGCGCCGTGCCCAACATGGCACGGCGTTGACGGTTGACACAGCCTCAGCCGCGCTACGCGACGAGAGGCGGTGTCAACGCCGTGTCAACGCCGTGTCAACGCTGTATCAACGTCGGGCGAGGGCCAGGAACAGTGTCAGGAACGCCCGCCCGAGATAAAGCATCGCCTTGATCGGCGACTGGCTCGGCGTGCCGGTCTGCCTCGGGCGCATCGCCACCGGGATCTGATTGACCTTGTATCCGAGGCGTACCGCGCGCACCAGCGTCTCGACCGTGTCGCCCAGGT
>JBOHCW010000551.1:0-6616 GCA_050725375.1 Actinocrinis sp.
GAGCTGATGCTGGACGCGAAGGCGGCGGCGGCGCCCGGCGAGTCGATCGACACGGCGCCGCCCGCGTCGTTCACCGAGATCAGGACCCGCTGGCCGCGCGCGTGCAGGGTGGCGATGTCGGCGGCGAACTGCGCCGTCGTGTACCCGCCGAGCGCTCGCGAGAGCGCCGGGCTCAGCTTGAACGTGACGCCGCCGTCGTGCGCCGTGTCCGCCGCCGCGAACGCGACGTCGACCAGGTTGTAGCCGCGGGGGATCGCAGCGAGCGGCAGCGGGGCGGCGTGGTTGACGAAGTCCTGCCAGTACCCCGCGAGCACGTGATTCGGCCATGCGGACGCCGCACCCGCGCGGCTGGACGAGCCGGGACGCGTCGGCGGGGCGATCACCGGAACTGTGGCCGGCGTCGTCGTGCGCACGGCGGCGGCACCGGACGCAGTCGTGGTCGCACCGCTCGCTGTGCCGACCAACGGCATACCGGCTACCTGCGGCGGGCCGGTCACCGCACCATGCCCACTGGCCAGCGCGCCGATGCCGAAAGCGGCGGAAAGGAGCACTGTGACGGCACCGACCGCGACGACCGCGAGACGTGCGCGTGACATGCGTTCGCCGTCCCCTCGGTCGAGGTATCGATCATGACCACCGCCGCCACGGTACGGCCCGCCCAGCGCCCAACTCGCCTAGCGGCCAAGCGGCCAAGCGGCCAAGGCCACAGTGCCGTGCTTCAGCACGTCGAAATCCTAACGCGAACCGATCACCGCGGCCTGCCCGCGATCGTGTCCCGCGCCCAGCGGACAACCGTGGAACCTGCTCTCTCCTCGGCATCCCGGGTATGCCAGGATTCGACTGTGCTGCTCTACTCCTTGGTCCCCGGCGTTCCGGCAGTCGGTGTCGGGGCTTTCGGCCAGGCGGACTACGAGATCCTGGCTGGCGCGAACGGGTTCACGCGAGCCGCGCGTTCGAACGGTCCGGTACTGCTCGCGATGGCGACCGGACGCGTCGTGAGCCGTGATCTGCGGATACCACGGCTGAACGTCTCGCCGCGATTCATCGTCACTCCCGAGAAGTGGTGGATCGCGGGCCGGCGCGGGAACGACATATACGCGTACGGCGCGGTCAGGGATATCGTCGGTGTGTTCACCATGACTGACGGGCTGGCGATCGCCGTATCCGAGACGAAGTCCGCGCGCTTCCTCATCGGTCGTCCGTACGCCACCGGTGTGAAGGCCCTGGTCGAAAGCGTGCTCGCGCACGCCCAGCTGTGCAGGGCGCCGTTCGAGAACCTCGCGCCCGAACAACGGCCCCTGATGCTCGTCGGAACACATGTCGGCGGGCACGGCACCGATCTGCAGTCCGGCGAGGAGTGCGTGGTCGCGGTCTCGGGGCGCGGAATCTGCGCCACCGGGCGCGGTTCGGCCTTCCTGAGGGCGGCCGGCGGCCTACGCGCCATTCAGGTCGGCGGGTTCAACGAGTACACGACCGGAAGCGGTTGGGCCGGCGGTGGTTCCGGTACAACCGGCGCGCGCGAAGGGACCGCGTTCGCGAGCCTCATGAACACGCTCATCACGCGCCGGCATGTCGACTGCCTCGTGCGCTTCGTGTTCGACGACGCCGAGGTGACGTTCAGCCTCGCGGGCGATACCCCGCAACGGCTCCAGCTGGACGCCTCCGCACTCCTTGCCGCGTTGCGCGACCCGTCCGAGGTACCGAACGCCACGGCCGTGAACCCGGCGGCCGTGGATCAACGCGGACCCGAGCCAGTAGCGCAGATCGATCCGTTCAGCGAGCCCGCCAGCGGCTTTTGCGGATTCTGCGGTGCTCGCCGGAACCCGGCGCACATATATTGCACCGGCTGTGGTCGCGCCTACGGCGGATAGAGGCCGCCCCGAGGGCGCGAACGTGGAAAGGGCTCTGCTCTGCAACGCCCGTGAATGCACACATGGTCGCGCCGACACTCGCGGGGTTGTTCGTGCAGAGCAACGGCTGTGTGGGCTGGCGAACGCGGTGTCGCAAACGATGCAGGGTTCGAGTTGGGCGAGCCGGGTCGAGCCCGCATCGCCGACTACGCACTGCGATTGCATACCGCGATTACGCACTGCGATCGGCCGTAAACCGAAATGATCTGACGCCGCATCAATGTCGGTACGTCCGTGCCGTCACGCCTAACACTACATCCATGTCCATGTTATGACATAGCGCGACCGGACTATGGCGTACGGCAAGCGAATCGGCTAAATCAAGCCCTCATTAGAGCAAAGTCGGGCGTACGCCGTGACATCGCACGGGTTGGTCTCGTAGGGTCGAGCCCGTGCGTACGGCAAGCGCCGTCGAAGACGGCACCGGCGCACCCGCCGAATCCACGTTGTGGAGCCGGGGACCCACCTGTCGTCGTGAAGACGTACGTCCCTGGGGTGAATCGGTGCATAGTGCCCTGTCGCCGCGCAATGACGCTGGCGCTACCCACGCACTGCACCGTAGGGCGCAATTACTCCCCCGCCCGAACCCGTCAGCTAACCCGGTAGGCGGCCGGAGGAGAGGTTCCGCACGACTTCATGGCTGTATATCGCATACCCAGGACCAGATCGACCGCCTCACGTGCGGTCGTCGCTGCGGCGATCGGCTGTCCAACCGACTAACCGACTAACCGACTAACCGATTGACCGACTAGACGATTGACCGGCCGGCCGACTGACTGAGTCTGTTCAGCAGCGATCCGTCGATGAGTTGGACGCGGCCGTGCGGGCCGCGAGTCCGGCGTGCCATCGACGCGGTCTCCGCCTGCCCTAATACACCCGCTACACCCGCGCCCACCTGACCTGTAGCGCCCACGCGATGCGTGATCGACGCCACAGCACGGTTTGTGGCGTCCGAAACCATGCGAACTCTCGTTGGCGAGTTCGAATTCCTGACTGGCCGTCATGCGCCGGATCGTTCTGCCGTGACTGCCGATCTACGAAGGAAACGTTCGTGAAGAAAACTGTTCTGGTTCCCCTGGCATTGTCCGCTTCGGTGGTGGTCGGCGGCCTGAGCTTCGCCTTGAGCTCCAGCGCCTCCGCCGCACCCAGCATGCAGAGTCTGTGGCCCGACGGCGTCCCGGCGCACTCCAGCTCCACGGATCCCAACAGCGTCAATGTCGGCGTGCGGTTCGAGTCCGCGGTATCGGGCCGGATTCTCGGGGTCCGTTTCTACAAGGGCATCGGCAACACGGGTACGCACGTCGGATCGTTGTGGTCGCCGGCCGGAAAGCTGCTCAGCAGCGTGACCTTCAAGAATGAGACGGCCACCGGCTGGCAGACCGCCGACTTCGCGACGCCGGTCGACATCGCCGCCTCGACGACCTACGAAGTGTCCTATCTGGCGCCGCACGGCCACTATGCGTACAACACCGGCTACTTCAAAGTCGGCCACCGCAGCGGAGATCTGACGGCCCGCCAGGCGACGTGGTCATCCGGCAATGGCGTCTATACGTATTCCGGCACGACCGCGCATCCCGCCACCGCGTCCGGGAACGAGAGTAACTACTGGGTCGATGTCCTGTTCCAGCAGTCGTCCTTGACGACTTCGCCGGTGACGCCGACGGCCACAGCGACGGCGACGGCCACAACGCCGTCCGGCAGTGCTTCGCCCGCGCCGAGCAAGACCTCGGCTTCTTCGCCCGCCGCGACCTCCTCGCCGTCCTCACCCGCGCCTTCCTCCGGCTCGGGCACGACCTCACCGCCGGCCACCTCGACCGGCGGCTCCTCGCCGGGCGGCTACGTGCGACCGGGCACCGTCGGCTATCTGGGAAGCACCTCCGCTCTGACGGTTTACCAGCCCGGCGGTGCGGCCCCCAGCGGCTGTTCCTGGCTTTCCTACGGCCTGCGGTGCGATCAGACGAATCTGACGCTCGACCACGTGTGGCTCAAGGGAAGCATTTACTGGACCGGCACCGGTACGCTGACGGTCTCGCAATCGATCGTCCAGGGAGGGACCGGCACCGCCTGGTACGCGATCCTCGGGCACCCCGCGTCATCCGGAGCGCTCAATTCGACGATCAAGGTGACCGACTCCACCGTGGGGTGGCTGCCCGGAAAGACGATGCCGGGCGGCGAGGACGTCGCCCCGATCTGGTCCGCGTACGGAAACCAGGCGCAGATCGCCATTCGTGACGACCTGTCGGGTATGCCCCAGGGGATCGATCCCACCGCCAATTCGGTCATCCAGGACAACTGGATCCACGGCTTGGTGCAGACGGGTACCGCGAGCGCTCCGACACACCTGGACGGAATCTTCAGCCAGGGCGGCGGCAACATCAGGATCGACGGCAACTATGTCGACGTCCCCGCGCGCAGTGACACGACCGCCGCGATCTTCATCCAGGACCGCGGATCCACGGACACCGGTATCTCGATCACCGACAACTACCTGAGCGGTGGCGCGTTCACCCTGCGCAACCAGTCGGGTATCAACGTCGACGTGGAGCGCAACACCTTCGCGCAGAGTGTGTGGGGTGCTGTCGGCGACACATCCGGTTACTCGGGGACCTACGGAACCTGGACCGGCAACGTCGGCCTCAATGGAACCGCCATCACCAAGCCGTAGTCGAACCAGCCGGCGGCGTGCCACGGTCTTCGGCCGTGCCACGCCGTCAGGCGACGTCGACTCGCGCGCACCGGGCGATGAACCACCGACTGCCAGCTGGCGTAACGGTATCGGCCTCCAGAACGCCTATACGAGTGTGTACGGAGTCGATTGGCAACGAGACGGTACGAGAGCCGCGGTGCGCCTGTCAGTCGTGGCGCGCAGTGTTCTGAGCGCGGCGGTACGTACGTGAGGGATTACACGCGGACGCCGGACTCGGACGGTGCCGGGCAGTCGGTGCAGGTCACCGACCTGCTGGACGGTTCGAGCCTCGCCGCGCTTCTGGAACGCGGCGCGCTGGAGCAGACCGAGGCGCTGGCGGTGTGCGGGCAGGTGGCCGAGGCGTTGGACGCCGCGCACCGGGCCGGGATCGTGCACGGCGACCTCGTCCCGGAGAACGTGCTGCTGACCACGGCCGGGGTGAAGGTGCTGGGCTTCGGCGCCGGCTCCGCGCTCGTGCACGGGGCGCACGGACTGGCTCCCGGCAGTTCCGTGTGCACCGCGCCGGAGCAGTTGGTCGGTGGCGAGGCTGTCGCGGCCTCCGACGTGTACGCGCTCGGCTGCGTTCTGCACTGGTGCCTGACCGGGCGTCCGCCGTATCCGGACCCGGATATGACGTTCGTCAGCCACGCCCACCTGCACGCCGCGCCGCCGCCACTGGGCGTCGCCGGGCTGCCGCCGGAAATCGACGAGCTGCGGCTGTCCTGCCTGGCGAAGGAGCCATCACAGCGGCCGACCGCGGGCGAGGCGCTGGCGGTGCTCGGGCGATTCGTATCCTGGACGACCGAGGCGCCCGGCGAGAGCGAGACGACCGAGCTGCTGCCCGTGCTGGGCACGGCTTTGCGGGAGCAGGACGCCGACACGCCGCCCTCGGCGGCCCGGCACGCCGGACGGCGCGCGACTCTCGATCGTCGCAGGCTGCTGCCGGTGGGGTTGGTGCTGGCGGCGCTCGGCGTGATCGTGCTGCTGATCGTCGGCCTGGGCAACGCGATGACCGGCGGCGCGCCCGCGACCTCGGCGAGCGGCGGCTCGGCCGCGAACACCGCGTCGTCGACGCCGACGGTGGGCACAGTCGTGCTGCCCGACGCTGCGGCCTCGCCGCTCCCGTCGGCATCGCAGCGGCCGAGTCCGACTCCGACTCCGAACGCGAGCTCCGCCGCGGTGTCCATACCGGGGCTGCCGAATTCCACCGGGAACCCGGTCGCGTATCTGCGGGCGATGTCGGTCCAGATCCGGGCGCTGATGGCCCAGGGATCGAGCACCCTGCAGCAACGCGCCGGCAACGATCTGCTCAACGCGGTCGGCAACCTGGAGAACACGATCGCGTCCGCGCAGCAGAACGGCGGCAGGAAGCAGTGGCGCGGCGTCTCGAACTCCATCTCAGGGCTCGAACAGCAGATCTCGGACGACGCGTCGGCGGGCCGGATCTCCTCGTCCGCGGCGCGCTTGCTGACCGGCGAACTGCGACAGCTCGCCGCCGGCCTGCCCACGAACGGCAACTGATCGCGTGGGCGCGTCGTGCACGTCCGCACCGCCAGCCGCCCGGGCCGCGCATCGTCACGCGCGCCTCGGCGCCGAGACGGCGATCTCCGGCCGGGCGGACGAGACGGCCCGACGGTCGCCGACATGACCCGGCGCGAACGCCGCCCGCAGCGCATCGGGCGACGACTCGCCCGTCAGCTGGTGGAGGACCGCCACAGCGGATCGGGCGCCGAGGAACTGCGCGAACTGCTGGAACTCGCCGCGCCGTCGACCGTCACGCGCGCGGACACCGCGCGTCTCGGCGCCCTGCTGGCCGCATATCGCGAGGCAGCCGAATCGACGCCGAGTCCACGCGCCGCGTACCGCCGTCGCTCGGTGCCACGGTCGCTGACAGTGCGGACCGCGGCCGTGCTTCTGGTCGTGTCGGGCGCGGGGGTCGGCGCGGCCGGCGCGGGCATCCTGCCGGCGCCGATCCAGCGCGCGGCGCACGACTTGTTCGGCGCCGGCCACGCTCCGGCGC
>JBOHCW010000552.1:0-8062 GCA_050725375.1 Actinocrinis sp.
CCGCGGCCGCACCGGGCCGGCGCCGCCGGCTCAGGGGCGCAGCAGGACCTTGATGGCGGTGCGGTCGTTCATCGCGCGGTACGCCTCGGGCGCCGCCTCCAGCGGCAGTTCGAGGTCGAACACCGGCGAGGGGTCCAGGTCGCCGGACAGCACGTCGCCGAGCAGCGCCGGCAGATACGCGCGCACCGGGGCGACCCCGCCGTGCAGGGCGACGTTGCGGGAGAACATCGGGCGGATCGGCAGCGGCGCGTACCCGTCGGTCAGATCCTGCGGGACGCCGACGAAGCCGACGCGCGCGCCGGGGCGCGCCGCGGTGATCGCGGTGTCGAACGCCTCGCGGGTGCCGACGCATTCGAGCACGCCGTCCGCGCCCAGGCCGCCGGTCAGCTCGCGCGCCGCCGCCGCGGCCTGCTGCGCGCCGCGCTCGGTGACCCGCTCGGTGGCGCCGAAGCGCTGCGCGACCCGCCAGCGCGGCTCGCTGCGCCCCAGCAGGATCACCCGCTCGGCGCCGAGCCGCCGGGCCGCGAGCACGCCGCACAGGCCGACCGCGCCGTCGCCGACGACCGCGACCGTCGAGCCGGGGGCGACCCCGGCGCCGAGCGCGGCGTGGTGGCCGGTGCCCATCACGTCGGACAGGGCCAGCAGCGCGGGGGAGAGCTTGTCGAACCCGTCGCCGTCCAGGCTGCCGGGTACCGCGACCAGGGTGCCGTCGGCCTGCGGGACGCGCACGTACTCGCCCTGCCCGCCGTCGACCACCGCACCGTCCTGCTGCACGGTGCCGTAGTTGCCGCCGTTCACGCACGAGGTGTGCACGCCGCGCGCGCAGTGCGGGCAGGTGTTGTCGCTGTACATGAACGGCGCGATCACCCGGTCGCCGGGCTTGACGGTGGCCACCTGCGCGCCGCTGTCCTGCACGACGCCGATGAACTCGTGTCCCATCCGGTGCGCGCCGTTCGAGGCCGGCCACGACCTGTACGGCCACAGGTCCGAGCCGCACACGCACGAGTGCGTGACGCGCACGAGCGCGTCGGTGGGGTGGCGCAGTTGCGGATCGGGTACGGTCTCGACGCGTACGTCGCCGGCCGCGTACAGGACGGTCGCGCGCATGATGGTCTCCTCGCCGTTCTGGTGCCGTGCTGGTCGGCGCGGCGGCGCCCCGTCCGCGAGCCTAACCCGGCCCGGCCGCCGGCAGGCCGTCGGCCGCCTTGTATTTCAATATCGTCACTTTTCACTCGGTGAAGTATTGTGGGCGGGGAAACGACGGGGCACGGGACGACACGCGCGCGCGACGAAGCGCCGCGAGGATGAAGGGTTCTGAGACGATGGCTACCACCGCCCGCGAGTACCACCTGGCCGCACGGCCGCAGGGCATCCCCAAGCCGGACGACTTCCGCCTGGTCACCCGTGAGCTGCCCGACCCGGGCGCCGGCCAGGTGCTGGTGCGCAACGAGGTGCTGTCGGTGGACCCGTACATGCGCGGGCGGATGAACGACGTCAAGTCGTACGTGCCACCGTTCCAGCTGGACCGGCCGCTGGAGGGCGCCGCGGTCGGCACCGTGCTGGCGTCCGGCGACCCGGCGGTACCGGTCGGCGCGAGCGTGCTGCACATGGCCGGCTGGCGCGACCACGCGCTGCTGTCCGCGGGCGAGGCGCGCGTGGTCGACACCGCTCAGGCGCCGGCCGGCGCGTACCTGGGCGTGCTGGGCACGACCGGGCTGACCGCGTGGGTCGGGCTGCTGGAGATCGCCGCGCTCAAGCCGGGCGAGAGCGTGTTCGTCTCCGGCGCGGCCGGCGCGGTCGGCTCGATCGCCGGGCAGATCGCGAAGCTCAAGGGCGCCGGCCGCGTGGTCGGCTCGGCGGGCGGGCCGCACAAGGCGCGGGCGCTGGTCGAGCGGTTCGGCTACGACGCGGCGATCGACTACCGGCTCGGCGACGTCCGTGGCCAGCTGTCGCAGGCCGCGCCCGACGGCATCGACGTGTACTTCGACAACGTCGGCGGCGAACACCTGGAGGCCGCGATCTCCGCGGCGCGCCGGTACGCGCGCTTCGCGCTGTGCGGCTCGATCGCCCAGTACAACAACACCGAGGCCGAGCCGGGCCCGCGCAACCTGGCCCTGGCCATCGGCAAGCGGCTGACGCTGCGCGGGTTCATCGTGCTGGACAACCTCAAGGACTTCGGCCGGTTCGCCGCCGACATGGTGCCCTGGCTGGCCGAGGGCAGGATCGACGCGGCCGAGACCGTGGCCGAGGGCCTTGAGTCCACCCCGCAGGCGTTCATCGCGCTGTTCAGCGGCGGCAACACCGGCAAGATGCTCGTCAGGCTCTGACGTCCGCCCTGACGGTGAGTCAGGTGATCGGGTCGCCGGGGATCAGCGACCCGATCCAGACGTCGGTGCGCCGGCCGCGGTGCACCATCCGGTTGCGCAGCGTGCCCTCCACCGTGAACCCGGCCTTGCGGGCCAGCGCGCGCGAGCCCTCGTTGCCGTCGTAGGCGATCCACTCGATGCGCTGCAGGTCCAGCTCGGCCAGCCCCCAGCGGCACACCGCGCGCACGGCCTCGGTCGTGTACCCGCGGCGGCGCGCGTACGGCGCGGTCCAGTAGCCGATCTCGGCGCGCGGGCCGTGCTTGGCGTCCGGGCCGGTGATGCCGTGCAGCCCGACCATGCCGGCCAGGCGGCCGCCGACCGCCTCGTAGACGGCGAACGCCGCGTCGGTGCCCGCCGCGAGCCCCGCCGGGACGACGTCCTGGACGAAGGCGCGGGCGTGCTCGCGTTCGTACGGCACCGGCACGTCGGTCCAGCGCTGGATGTCCGGGTCCTGGCACAGTGCGTAGATCGTGTCGATGTCGGCGTCGGACGGGGCGCACAGCACGAGCCGGCCGGTGGACAGCAGGGTCCCGGTCAGGTCGCGCACCGGCGCGGCCGCCGGAGAGTCGGTCTGCGGCATGCCCGCGACGCTACCGGCCCGCGCCGTGCCCCGGCCACCGGGTTACGGCACCCTGGACACGGCGGCGGCACGGCGGCGCACCCTTGACACCGCGGCGCCCGGCTTGGAGCATGAACCCGACAACAAACATGAGCATGCGTTCATGTTCTGTTCCCGTCCCGACCTCTCCCGGCGAACCGAGGTGCCCTGATGCTGCTGGCCGAAGAACGCGAAGCCCTCGCCGCCGCGGGCCGGCGCCTGGCCGCCCGCGGCCTGGTCATCGGCACCAGCGGCAACCTCTCGGCCCGCCGCGAGGACCTGGTCGCGGTCACCCCGACCGGCGCCGTGATCTCCGAGCTGACCGGCGCCGACCTGACGGTGATCCGCCTGCAAGACGGCGAGATCGTCGAGGGCGAGCTGGCGCCGACCAGCGAGGTGCCGATGCACCTGGCCGTCTACAAGGCCACCGGCGCCGGCGCGATCGCGCACACCCACGCCACCGCCTCGACCGCCATCGGCCTGGTCTGCGACGAGATCCCGCTGATCCACTACACCATGCTCTCGCTCGGCGGCAGCGTGCGGGTCGCGTCCTACGCCACCTACGGCACCGAGCAACTGGCCGACCTGGTCGTCGCAGCGCTGCAGTACAAACAGGCCGCCCTCATGCGCAACCACGGCTCGATCGCCCTGGGCTCCACGGTCGCCAAGTCGGTCGAGAACCTGGAACTGGCCGAATGGTGCGCCCAGACCTACGCCCAGGCGGTGGCGGTCAGCGCCGCGCTGCACGGCCCGGTCACCGGCGAGGCCGGCGTGCCCCCGCGCGAACTGACGCCCAAGGACCAGGAAGACGTGATCAACGCGGCCCTGGCCTCCGGCTACGGCGGCACCCGGAAGATCCGCAAGTGACCAGGACCGACGGCAGGAAGGCGCAGCGATGAGCGAGCCCGGCACCTACGCGATCTCCCAGTACCCCGACGTGCCCGCGATCGAGCGCAAGCTGCACCGGCTCGTGCGCAGTCCGCTGCGCGCCCTGCCCAAGGAGTCGCTGGAGCGCTACCAGGCCTGGTACGAGCAACACACGCCCGCGTCCAAGGCACTGGCGGCCGAGGCCGAGCAGTACATCCCCGGCGGCGTGCAGCACAACCTGGCCCTGAACGAGCCGTGGGCTCTGGCGGCCGGCGCCGCCGACGGCGCGTACCTGACCGACCTGGACGGCAACCGGTACATCGACTTCCTGCAGGCCGGCGGCCCCACCGTACTCGGCTCCAACTACCCCCCGGTGCGCGAGAAGGTCCTGGAACTGCTGGCCGAATGCGGCCCGGTCACCGGCCTGCTGCACGAGTACGAGGTCAAGCTCGCCAAACTCATCCACGACTTCATGCCGGGCGTACACCGCTTCCGGATGCTCGGCTCCGGCACCGAGGGCGTGATGGCGGCCGTGCGCGCTGCGCGCACCTTCACCGGCAAGGCCCACATCATCAAGATCGGCGGCGCCTACCACGGCTGGAGCGACCAGGTCGTCTACGGCCTGCGCATCCCCGGCACCGGCTCGCTGGAGGCCACCGGCATCCCCAAGGGCGCACTGGAACGCACACACGAACTGGTGCCCGGCGACACGCGCGCGCTCGCCGAACTGCTTCAACAGCTCGACGCCGACGGCGGCACCGCCGCGGTCATCGTCGAACCGGTCGGCCCGGAGTCCGGCACCTACCCGGCGCCGCGCGAGTACAACGCGGCGGTGCGCGAGCTGTGCGACCGGTACGGCGCGCTGCTGGTCTTCGACGAGGTGGTCACCGGCTTCCGGCTCGGAATGGGCGGCGCCCAGGGCTACTACGGCGTCGCGCCGGACCTGACCGTGTTCGGCAAGTGCGTCGCCGGCGGCTACCCGGCCGCAGGCGGGGTCGGCGGCCGCCAGCAGGTCATGGACGTGTTCGCCGGCGGCCTCACAGCCGCCGGGCAGCGCGCCTTCGTCGGCGGCACCCTGTCCGCGAACCCGCTCTCCTGCGCGGCCGGCTACCACGCCCTGACCGAGATGGACCGCACCGGAGCGCCGCAGAAGGCCGGGGCGGCGGGCGACCGGCTGCGCGCCGGCCTCGAAGCGCTGATCGCGGCGCGCGCGCTGCCGTACGTGGTCTACAACTTCGGCTCGATCGTGCACCTGCACACCTCCGGCGTACTGCACCTGACCTTGGACAACCCGGACTTCTTCACCGAGCTGGGCCCGCGCATGGACATGCTCGGCCACATGTCGATGGCCTTCTCCGCCGAAGGCGTGATCACCCTGGCCGGCTCGCGCATCTACACCTCGATGGCCGACACCGACGAGGTCGTCGACCAGGCCCTGGCCGCCTTCGACCGCGTCTTCGCGCAGGTATGAGACCGGCCCGGGACAGGCGGCGCACGTGACACACACGGCCGGGCCGGACGCGCGAACCGGCGCGCCGGCGCGGTACGTGCTGGCCGTCGACCTGGGCACCTCCGGCCCGAAAGTCGCGCTGGCCGACGTGCGAGGCCGCCTGGTCGCGCACGCGAAGGCGCCCGTGCCGCTGCGCCTGCTGCCCGGCGGCGGCGCCGAACAGGACCCGCACGCCTGGTGGCAGGCGATCCGCGACGCCGCCAAGCAGACCCTGGCCGACGCCGCCGCGCACCTCGGCCACGATCCGGGCCCACGCGTCGCAGCCGTCTGCTTCTCCGCCCAGTGGGGCGGCACCGTGCCCGTCACCGCCGACGGGACACCCACCCACCCCGCCGTCATCTGGATGGACGCGCGCGGCGCCGCCTATACCCGCCGCGCGGCCGGGGGAGCGCCGACCGTGCCCGGCACCGGGTACAACGCGTGGAAGCTGCGCGCCTGGCTGTCCAAGACCGGCGGCGCCCCGACCCTGACCGGCAAGGACCCGGTCGGACAGGCCCTGTTCCTCAAGCACGAGCGCCCCGACGCCTACCGGCGGGCCGCATACCTGCTGGACGTGCCCGAATACCTCACGATGCGCGCCAGCGGGCGCGCCGTCGCCGCCTATGACACCGCGGTGCTGCGCTGGTGCACCGACAACCGGCACGCCGACACCGTGCACTGGGACGCCGCCTTAGCGCGCCAGTGCGGCCTGGACCCGGCGAAGCTGCCCGAACTGGTCCCACCCGCCACACCCGTCGGCACACTCACCCGCGCAGCCGCCGACGAACTGGGCGTGAGCCCCTGCGCCCTCGTCATCGCTGGCACCGGAGACACCACCGCCGCCGCGATCGGCGCCGGAGCGGTGCGCGACCACGACGCGCACCTGTACGTCGGCACCTCCGCCTGGCTCAGCTGCCACGTGCCCTACAAGAAGACGGACCTGCGCACCTCCGTCGCCTCGCTGCCCGCGGCCGTGCCCGGCCGCTACTGGATCGCCACCGTCCAGGACGTGGCCGGCAAGGCGATCGACTGGCTGATCGACAACGTCCTGCACGACCAGCGCCCCGACCGGGCCCTGGACCAGCTCAACGCCCTCGCCGCGAACTCCCCGCCCGGCGCGCGCGGCGTACTGTTCGCGCCCTGGCTCAACGGCGAGCGCACCCCGGTCGACGACTCCTCGCTGCGCGGCGGCTGGTTCAACGCCTCCCTGTCCACCGACCGCGCCGACCTGGCCCGCTCCGTGTTCGAGGGCATCGCGCTGAACACCCGCTGGATGCTCGAAGCCGTCGAGCGCTTCACCGGGCGCACCGGCCCCGGCGGCCTGGGCCCGCTGCGCTTCATCGGCGGCGGCGCGTCCTCGCCGCTGTGGTGCCAGGCCATGGCCGACGTCCTGGACCGCCCGATCCGGCAGGTCGCCGACCCCGTGCTGGCCAACGTGCGCGGAGCCGCGCTGCTCGCCCTGGTCGCGCTCGGCGAGCTGACCTGGGAACGGATCCCGGACCTGGTTCAGATCGAACGCGAATACACCCCGGACCCGGCCAACCGCGCCGTCTACGACCGTGCCTACGCCGCGTTCCGCGACCTACACCGGCGCAACAAGCGCATCTACGCCAAACTCAACCCCGAACCCGCCGCCCACCAGACTCTGAAACGGGACTAACCGCCCTCGGACAGGTGCGTGAGCGCACCCAACGCAGCCGCGTCCACGTCAGTGCGTCGGCCCGGAAAGCTGTTCGGTGACGCGCTGCAGGTACAGCCGCAGCAACACCTTCAGTTCCTCAAGCACCGAACTGTCCCCGCTCGCCCTGTCCTGCCGGAACGCATACTGCAGCAGCGCGTCCGCCACCACGACCGCGATCTGCGACGCGCGCGCGAGAGCCGCGCCGTCCGCGAGACCGGCCTGGCGCACCAGGATCCGGCGCACCCCGTCCGCGATCGCCGCGTTGTTCGCCTCGTCCGCCCGCGCCAGTTCCGGCGAGAGGTGCCGCCCCGACCACAGCGCCACATAACCCGGATTCGCCCGGTACAGCCCCGCGAACGCGTCGATCAACGTCCCGACCGGATCAGGCCACCGCTGCGCGTCCGAACGCGCCACCAGCTCCTCGATCGCCGCGTCGAACTCGCCGATGTACGTGCCCGCCAGCGCGTCGACCACCGCCGCCTTGTCCGGGAAAAACTGGTAGATCGACCCCACCGGCACCCCCGCGACCTGCGCGATGCGCCGCACCGTCAGCGCCTCGAAGCCCTCCGCCGAGAGGATCTCGTCCGCCGCCTCCAAGATCATCCGCACCCGCGCGCGCGAACGCTGCTGGCGCGGCTGACGGCGCATCCGCGGCTCGCCCGCCGCGTCCCCGGCCACCCCACCGGCCACGACGGCGACAAGGTCGTGCGCTGCGTCCGGTTCCGGCTCCCGCATCGCGTCCTTCCGTCCCGTCCCGGCGTCCACGGCGCGGCCGGTTGGCCGCAAGGCGTATCGCTCGACGATACTTGCCTGACTTCCGCGCGCGAGGACGAACGCGGCCGAACCCGAAAGGCGAGCAGCGCCATGGCGACCCCGACCGAGCAGCAGCCCAAGGCCGTGTACGTACAGGGCGAACTCGCCGCGTCATACCCGCGCCACGCGCCCGAGGCCGAACGCGGCACGCCCCTGCCGGTCACCGTCGCCGGCGACCCGATCCTGCACCGCCCGCTCAAGGCGGTCACCAAGGAGCGGTTCGGCACCGCCGAACTCGCCAAACTGGT
>JBOHCW010000553.1:0-2472 GCA_050725375.1 Actinocrinis sp.
GTGTCCGACGACCGGCCGGCCCTGGTGTACCTGCGGCTCGCCGGCGGCCGCCGGGCCGACGTCGAGAAGTGGGCCAAGCGGCTCGGTACCGAGGTGACCGAGCAGATCAACCGGCTGTACGAGCACGACGCGACGCCGCTGGAGTTCTGCGCCACGGTCGAGGTGGAGGGCTTCCGGGTGGAGGTCTACACCCGCACCGCCGCCGCGCTGACGGTGCCCGCCGGGCCGGTCCTGCACTGGCCGGCGCCCGGCCTGTACGTCACCACCTGGTGCCAGGGCGAGCCGTTGAACGCCGATGCGTTCGCGCCCAGCCAGGCGGCCGTGACCTGCCCGCACTGCGCGGTCCTGATCGTCGGCGACGCCGCCGTGAACGGGGGCGCGTCGTGAAGGCCCTGACGCTCTCGCTCGGCTTCGCCACCGCCGTGCACTCCCCGGCGCTGCTGCCCGTCCTGGTCGCCGTCGTCGCGGCCGAAGTCGCCTACATCGTGCATAGCCTGAGCCGTAAGAAGGTGCGTCACCCGTGAACGAGTCCACCACCCCGGCGCCGTTTTGGCGTCCGACCCCGGACGGGGCGCGGTTGATCCTGCTGTGGCTCGGCCTGGCGGTCGCCGTCATCGGCGCCATCGCGCTCGCCCTCTCGTTCGTCAGCGTGGACCAGGCGGCGCGCCCGTACTTCGGTGCCGCGTCCTGGGCTATCCCGGTCCTGATGGACACCACCCTTGCGGTCCTGACGTTCTTCTCGATCACCCTGGAGCTGAACGGTCTGCGTTCCCCGCTGGCCCGGTACGGCGCCCGCGTGCTGGTCGTGCTGACCGTGTACGCCAACGTGCAGCCGCAGCCTTCGCTGTACGGCAAGGTCCTGCACGGCGCGCCACCGGCGGTGTGGGTGGTGGTCGTCACGATCGCGGAGAACGCGATTCGGCAACTGGTCGGCCTGACCGACACGAAGCGGATCGAGTCGCTGCGCAAGTCGCTGTGGCTACTGCGCCCGGCCGCGACCTGGCGGCTGTGGCGGCGGATGCGCATCGAGCAGATCACCACCTATTCGGATGCGCTGGATCGGGACGCGGCGCGCGCCGCGGTGGTCGGCCGGCTGCGCCTGCATCACGGCCGGATGTGGCGGGCGAAGGCGCCGCTCTCGGAGCGGATCGCGTTGCGCCTACAGGGCCGCGACCCGGACGGTGTCGCCCTGATCCTGACTGCGCATCGGCGCACGGCAGTGCTGCTCGCTGGTACGGCCACCGACCCCGTACCTGCCAGCGTCCCGCAGCCGGTCGCCAGTGCGCCCGAGACGGCGGGCGAGGACGACGCCGAGAGCGGGCCGAGGACGACGCGGCGCCGTACCCCGGGACGGGGGCGTAAGGGTGCGAAGACGCCCGCGCCGCGCCGCACGGACGAGGAGTTGTTCGCGGACGCGAGTGCGCTTAACGCGCAGGTGATCGAGGCAACGGGTACGCCGGTGAGCCTGCGCCGACTCAAGGGCGAGTTGCACATCGGCCAGCCGGTCGCCGAGCGGCTGCGCGCCCGCCTCGACACGGCTCCCCAGCCCGTACCCGAGGCACCGGCTACGGCCGTACTCGAACCCGTACTCGTCGAGCCCGTCCGGGTCGTCGAGGACGGCGCGCCGCGCCCGGTCGAGTACGCCAACGGGAGCGCCGCGTGAACGCCTCCGAGCACCTGGCCGAGGCGGAGCGGCTGCTCGCCCTGGCCCACGGCCTACGCACCAACCACACCGACGCGCAGGGCCGGGTGACCCTCGCGAGCGAGTCGGCCGGCCAGCTCGCGGCCCTGGCTTCCGCACACGCCTCGATCGCCGCGGCGATGGAAGCGGCACAGACCCGTAACTGCGGTATCTGAGTGCCTGCCGGTGACCCGTCTCGTCCCCACGGCGAGGCGGGCACGCCGCGGGCACCCATCCCGGCGCCGAAGCGCACCCGAGAGGGCAGGCCACGGCGCAGCAGCCCGACAACCCGGAAGGACACGACATGCCCCGCCAGTACCGCACCACCGAGGACGACATGACCGCGGCCCAGCGCGACGACCGTGACCGCCAGCTCGACCAGGCGCGCCGCATGAGCGACGCCGAGGCCGCCGAGTTCAAGGCCAAGGCCAACGAGGCGTGCGACCGCGCCGGGCTGCCGCGGATCGCCTGACCGGCAGCGACGAGGCGCCGGCCCGCTAGGGCGCCGACACCTCGAACGATGCCTCGACATCAACGCCGGGCGCGGCCCGCCTTAGAAACGACCGCGCCCGGCTTCTCCGGGAAGGGAGAAAGCCAGGATGACGCAGACCAGTGACGCGCGCCCGGTGACGCGCGCGAACGGTCACCCGCCTGTTACCGCGCCCGGCACGCAGCCGCCGGCGCGGACCGAAACTCAGGGCGCTGCGGTGGCGGTGCCGCGCGTCGGCGAGCCGCCGGCGCCGGGCCGGGGCGAGCGGGCCGCGCCGGTTCCGGTCGACCAGGACCCGCGC
>JBOHCW010000554.1:0-7232 GCA_050725375.1 Actinocrinis sp.
GCGGTGCCGCGTTCGTCGCGCCAGTCCGCGAATCTCGCGCGGGTCTTGTCCCGGTCGACCAGCAGGGCCGCGAAGGCGCCGAGGACGAAGAACATCTGGATGCCGTCGAGCAGCGCCGTGCGGGCCATCACGAAGGACAGCCCGTCGAAGGCGAACAGGATGCCGGCGATGCAGCCCATCAGGGTGGAGCGGAACATCCGGCGGGCGAGCCGGGCGATGACGTAGATCGCCAGCGTGCCCAGCAGCGCCTCCATGATGCGCCAGCCGACCGGGTTCAGGCCCCAGACCTTCTCGCCGGCCCCGATCAGCCACTTGCCGACGGGCGGGTGGGCGACGAACTCGGGGCACGTCGAGTTGCACGAGAAGTCGGTGATGCCGTTGTGGCCGAGCGCGCCGGAGCCGATCAGCTTGTTGTTGGCGACGTTACCGTTGTCGGCCCCGTTCCAGGTGTGCTCCCAGCCGAAGACGTACATCGACCAGCCGTCTTTGGCGTAGTACGTCTCGTCGAAGATGATCTTGTTGGGCCAGGCCAGGTTCCAGAACCGCAGCACGCCGCCGACCACGGTGATCAGCAGCGGCAGGATCCAGCCGGAGCCGGGGAAGAACTCGCGGTAGTACTGCGGCACGAGCCGGTCGCGCAGCGAGGGGCGCGGATCCGGGCGCGGCGCCTCGTTCGGCCGGAACCAGACGCGGCCGCGCTCCCAACCGCGACGGAAGCGGCGCGGCGTGAGCGCGTCGTGGGGTCCTGGCATCGAGGCGTCCGCGGCGTGCTCGTCGCCGGACGGCTCGCGGCCGTCTTCGTCTTCGCGGTCGTCGCCGTCGTGCTCGTGCGGGGCGCCGAACGGGTCCTCACCTGGCACGTCGCCGGCACCGTCGGCCGCGCGCGCCTCAACGACCCGGGTGCGGGCAGCCGCGTCGTGTCCCCGTCCAGGCTCGGCCCAGGCGGGCGGATCGGCCGCGTTGTCGCTCTGCAGGTCGCTGGTCACGCGGGCCATGGTACGGATTGGGCACCACCGCGCGCAGCAGGGGACGATGGAATCGTGAAACAGGACGGCCCATTTTCAGCTTCCAGTGCGACATCTTCAGGTTCGGCGCCCGCCGCGCCGCACCCCGACATGGGGCGCGACATCGGGCGCGACATAGGGCGCGAGCCGCTCTCCATGGACATAGGGCGCGACATGAGGCGCGACGCGGGTGGCGGCGTGCGTAACGGCGCGGGCGGCGGACCCGGTGTGCTGGTGCTCGCGGGCACCCCGATCGGCGATCCGGCGGACGCCCCGGCTCGGCTGGCCGCGGAACTGGCCGGCGCGGAGGTGATCGCGGCCGAGGACACGCGGCGTCTGCGCAGGCTGGCGCACGAACTCGGCGTGACGCCGGCCGGTCGGATCGTGTCCTACTTCGAGGCGAACGAGTCGGCGCGCACGCCTGATCTGGTCGCGCGGCTGCTTGAAGGTGCGCGCGTGCTGCTCGTTACGGACGCGGGCATGCCTTCCGTATCCGATCCCGGATACCGCCTGGTCGCGGCGGCTGTGGCGGCCGGTGTGCGGGTGACCGCGGTGCCCGGTCCGTCGGCCGTGTTAACCGCGCTCGCGCTGTCCGGCCTGCCTGTGGACCGCTTCTGCTTTGAAGGCTTTCCGCCGCGTAAGGCAGGTGAGCGTGCACGCGTGCTCGCGGCTAACGCGTCCGAGCCGCGCACGATGGTCTACTTCGAGGCGCCGCACCGGCTCGCTGAAACTCTCACCGCGATGGCCGTGGCGTTCGGCGCGGACCGGCCGGCCGCCGTGTGCCGCGAGCTGACCAAGACCTACGAGGAGGTCAAGCGCGGGCCGCTCGGCGAACTGGCCGCGTGGGCGGCCGGCGGCGTGCGCGGCGAGATCACGGTCGTGATCGCGGGCGCCCCGCCGAAGCGGGCCGAGGACGTGACGCCGGACGAGCTGGCCGCGCTGGTGGCGGCGCGCGAGGCGGCCGGTGAGCACCGTAAGACGGCCATCGCGGCGGTAGCGGTCGAGACCGGCGCGCCGAAGCGGGTCGTGTTCGACGCGGTCGTGGCGGAAAAGCGTGCAGGAAGGGACGAAGGGTCCCAGTAAGATTTGCGCATGGCTTCACGCAGCGACGCGCCCTCGGGCGACAAGACCTTCTACGTCACCACGCCGATCTACTACGTGAACGACGCGCCGCACATCGGGCACGCGTACACGACGACGGCCGGCGACGTCCTCACGCGGTGGCACCGCCAGCGCGGCGAGTCCGTGTGGTTCCTGACCGGGACCGACGAGCACGGCGAGAAGGTCATGCGCACCGCCAAGGCCAACGGCACCACGCCGCGCGAGTGGACCGACCGGCTGGTCGAGGCGGCGTGGAAGCCCGCGCTCAAGCTCATCGACGCGGCGAACGACGACTTCATCCGCACCACCGAGCCGCGGCACACCAAGCGCGTGCAGGAGTTCTGGCAGGGCCTGTACGACGCCGGCGAGGTGTACAAGGGCTCGTACGAGGGCCTGTACTGCGTGCCCTGCGAGGAGTTCAAGCTGCCCGGCGACCTGCTGGACGGCGAGGGCGAGTACGAAGGCCAGAAGGTGTGCTCGATCCACGGGACGCCGGTGGAGTACATCTCCGAGGAGAACTACTTCTTCCGGATGTCCGCGTACACCGAACGGCTGCTTGCGCATTACGAGGCGCACCCCGAGTTCGTACAACCGGCGACGGCGCGCAACGAGGTCGTCTCGTTCGTGAAGCAGGGGCTGCAGGACCTGTCGATCTCGCGCTCGTCCTTCGACTGGGGCATTCCGCTGCCGTGGGACGCGAAGCACGTGCTGTACGTCTGGATCGACGCGCTGCTCAACTACGCGACCGCGGTCGGGCTCGGCGCCGAGGACCCGGCCGGCAAGGAGAAGTTCGCGCGTACCTGGCCGGCGGACGTGCACCTGGTGGGCAAGGACATCCTGCGCTTCCACGCGGTGATCTGGCCGGCCATGCTGATGGCGGCCGGGCTGCCGCTGCCCAAGCAGGTGTTCGGCCACGGCTGGCTGCTGGTCGGCGGCGAGAAGATGTCCAAGTCCAAGCTGACCGGCGTCGCCCCGCAGCAGATCACCGACCACTTCGGCTCGGACGCGTTCCGGTACTACTTCATGCGCGCCATCCCGTTCGGCCAGGACGGCTCGTTCTCCTGGGAGGACATGGCCGCGCGGTACACCTCGGAGCTGGCCAACGACTACGGCAACCTCGCCTCGCGCGTGGCGGCGATGGTCGGGCGCTACTTCGACGGGGCGCTGCCCGCGTCGGCGGACCA
This sequence comes from Actinocrinis sp., assembly GCA_050725375.1. Lineage (GTDB taxonomy): Bacteria > Actinomycetota > Actinomycetes > Streptomycetales > Catenulisporaceae > Actinocrinis. The sequence continues at coordinate 3,290 of JBOHCW010000554.1, forward strand.
CGGACCGGCCGAGCAGGCGCTCACCGACGCGTTGGCCGCCACGGTGGCCGAGGCGGACGCCAAGGTCGGCGTGCTGGACTTCCAGGGCGGGATCGGCGCGGTGTTCGAATTCATCAAGCTGGTCAACGGTTACCTCACCGAGCAGGAGCCGTGGAAGGTGGCCAAGGTCGGCGACGAGGCGTCTCAGGCGCGGCTGGGGACCATCCTGTACACGGCGGCCGAGTCGCTGCGTGCGGTGGCGGTGCTGCTCAACCCGGTGATGCCGAAGTCCTCGGCCGCGCTGTGGGAGTCGCTGGGCGCGGAGGCGTCGCTGGGCGCGCTGGCTGACCAGCGCGTGCAGGACACCGGCCGCTGGGGTCAGTTGCCGGCGGGGTCGGTGGTGACTAAGGGCGCGGTGCTGTTCCCGAGGCGGGAGGAGGCTCCCGCCGCGTGAGCGGTCAGAACGCGAGCAGTCAGAACGTGAGCACGGGTAAGGCCGGCGGCGGCAAGAGTCGCGAGCGCGATACTTCGCCGCCGCCTTCGCCCGAGCCGCTGCCCTTGGCGGTCGCGGACAGCCACACGCATCTCGACATGCAGGACCGGACGGTCGAGCAGTCGCTGGAGCTGGCCGCCGCCGTGAACGTCACGACGCTGATCCAGGTCGGCTGCGACGTCCCGTCCTCCGAGTGGGCCGCCGAAACCGCCGCGCGGTACGCACCGATTCACGCCACGGTCGCGCTACACCCGAACGAGGGGCCGCGGCTGGTGCTCGGCGACGTGGACGGCTGGAGCCGTCAGCATCGCGCTCCGGGCGGCTCTACGGCGTTGCAGGCGGCGCTGGAGCGAATCGACGCGTTGGCCGCGCTGCCGCAGGTGGTCGGGATCGGCGAGACCGGACTCGACTACTTCCGCACCGGCCCCGAGGGCGTCGCGGCGCAGCAGGAGGCGTTTCGGCGGCACATCGAGATCGCCAAGCGGCACGGCAAGGCGCTGGTGATCCACGACCGGGACGCGCATGAGGACGTGCTGCGCATCCTTGAGGAGGAGAGCGCGCCCGAACGCGTCGTCTTCCACTGCTACTCCGGCGACGCGGCGATGGCGAAGGTGTGCGCCGAACGCGGCTACGTGATGTCGTTCGCCGGGCCGGTGACCTTCAAGGCGAACGAGGGCCTGCGCGAGGCGCTGCGGGCCGCGCCGCTCGACCTGGTCCTGGTGGAGACGGACGCGCCGTTCCTCACGCCGATGCCGTACCGGGGGCGTCCGAACGCGTCCTATCTCATTCCGCTGACGGTCCGCTCGATGGCTGAGACGCGCGGGATGGACGTCGAAGGACTGTGTGCGGCGATCGATGCGAACACGCGGCGGGTGTTCGGGCTCGGGCTCTAGCGCCGGCGCCCTAAATCGCAGGGGCCAGATTCGCCGAAGGATGCCACACCTTTGTAACCATCTTCGATGAGCCGAACGCACTAGGCCAAATAGGGCACGGTGTGCGCAAAACCACAACTGCCGCAGGTTAAGTCGGGTCAAATGCCGCGAATTCCATCACAGAAAGCGGACTAACTGGACATCAGATTCCGGGCGGGGGCCGGAACGGACTATGGCGACCATGAGCGGCCGTGGCATAGAGTCCATTGCTCGGTAGCCGGATCGGAGGTTCCGCTCGTCAGCAATCCGGGGCGAATCGGACACCGTAACCGGAACCTGCGAGGTCTGGAGTGCAGTGAGCGGATCACGCTCGACCCGGAACACGGACGGCGGGGAACCCATTCACGGCGACTCCGCGTGGCCGTCTTCCTTCACCGGTCCCGCGCGGTATTCGCCCTCGACCAACGCCGCCGCGACCGACGACAACCAGCAGGCGCACGGTGAGCCTTACGCTCCGTACGCGCAGGCGGGCAGCGAGTATGCGGACCCGTACGCTGCGGATGCGTACGCGGCCGACCCCTATGCCGGCGGGTATCCCGGCAGTGCGTACCCGGCCGATCCGTATGCGGCCGCGCAGTACGGCACCGAGCCGTACAGCACGCAGCACGCTGAGCCCTACGGCTCGCAGCAGCAGTACGTCGGCGACGGCGCGCCTTATCAGGGCGGCGAATCGTACGAGTACGACTACGCGGCAACGAACTACCCCGACACGTCCACCTACGTGGGCGACGGGTACCCGCCGCACGACTACGACGCCTTCAGCGCCCGCGAAGGCTACGGCGCCCCCGAGAACTACGGCGGCGCCGCTGGGTACAACGGAGCAGAGGGCGGATACGGCGGCGGGGACGGATACGGCTACGCGCAGGCCGCCGAGGCGGGCCACACGCAGCTGTTGACCGAGCCGCGCTTCCCGGACGTGGCCGAGGATCTGGCGGGCCTACAGGCCCCGTCCTCGCCCCTCGCGCCCGCCTCCCCCTACGACGAGCCCGAGTCGGGCGAGATCCCCGGGCAGCGCTCGCCGGGCGACAGGAGGCCGCGCACCGCCGGACGCCGGCCGGCCGGACGCCCCGGAACGCCGCGCAAGGTTTCCTGGGTCGGGCGCGCCGTGCAGGGCGTGGTGCTGGCCTCGCTGCTCGGCGGGGTGACCGCTTACGTCGCCTTCGAGAAGACGGTGACCGTGTCGGTCGACGGCGCGACCCGGCAGATCCACTCGTTCGCCTCGACCGTCGGCGCGGCGCTGGCCTCCGACAACGTGAACACCGGCGGCCACGACCTGGTCAGTCCGGCGCCGAGCGCGGGCCTGGCGGACAACTCGACGATCACGGTCAAGTACGGCCGGCCGGTCGGCGTGACCGTCAACGGCAAGGCCGAGCAGGTCTGGGTGCACTCGACGACCGTCGGCGGCGCGCTGCAGGAGCTCGGCGTGCGCACGCAGGGCGCGCGGTTCGTATCCGTGAGCACCGACACGCCGATCGCCAGGTCCGGCATGGCCTTCTCGCTGTTCACGATGCGGCACATCACGTTCCTGGTGGACGGTAAGTCGGATCAGATGAACACCACCGACGCCACCGTGCAGCAGGCCATGGCCGACGCCGGCATATCGCTGCACAACCAGGACACCGCGTCGGTCGCGATGACCTCGCTGCCGGTCGACGGCCAGACCATCTCGATCCTGCGGGTCACCGGCACCACCGAGGTCAAGCAGGAGCCGATCCCGTACACGGTGACCAAGCAGGACGACCCGAACAGCTACGTCGGGGCGACCACCGTGGTGACCTCGGGCTCGGACGGCGTGGCGACGGTGACCTACGCGCTGCAGATCGTCAACGGCGTGAAGCAGAAGCCCAAGCAGGTCAGCCGGGTGGTCACCAAGCAGCCGGTGGCCGAGGTGGAGAAGGTCGGCACCAAGGCGCTGCCCACCAACGTCTCCCAGCTGAACTGGGCCGCCCTGGCCAACTGCGAGTCCGGCGGCAACCCCAAGGCGGTCGACGGCAGCGGCACGTACTACGGCCTGTACCAGTTCTCGGTCTCGACCTGGTCGTCGCTGGGCGGCAGCGGACTGCCGTCGAACGCGTCGGCGTCCGAGCAGACCACGCGGGCCGAATTGCTCTATCAGCGCTCCGGCAGTGGACAATGGCCGGTGTGCGGCCACAACCTGTTCAGTTGAGCGACGGCGGGGACGGACGCGCGGCTCCAGACGAGCCCGCGCCGTCCGTCCCCGCCCCCGTCGAGGGCTCTGTCACGGGCCCCGTCGCGGGCGAACCACCGCGTCTGCTCGGCCCGGCCGAGGTGCGCGCCCTGGCCGAGCGGCTGGGCGTGCGGCCGACCAAGCAGTTGGGCCAGAACTTCGTCATCGACCCGAACACGATCCGGCGCATCGTGCGCGCCGCGGGCGTGCGGCCGGACGACGTCGTCGTCGAGGTCGGCCCCGGGCTCGGCTCGCTGACGCTCGGGCTGCTCGGCGCGGCGCGCCGGGTCGTCGCGGTCGAGATCGATCCGGTGCTGGCCGCCGCGCTGCCCGGCACGATCGCCGAGTACG
>JBOHCW010000555.1:0-3806 GCA_050725375.1 Actinocrinis sp.
CGGTAACACGTCGCCCGATCGCCAGATGCGAGTTGTTCGCCGCACCCGGCTATAACGGCTGCCCGTTCCAGTCAGCCAGCGCGGAAGCCGAGCCCGGCAGCCTCGTCGCCAAGGCGCACGCCGATTACCGCGCGTGGGTGCGTGCGCTGTTCAAGGATCTGGCTCTCGACGCGGACGTGCCAGAGTCCACAGCGCACGAGATTGCGCGCAGCTTCATCTGCTCTACGACGCGGCGGCCGTGTCAGCGAAAGCCGACGCAGACCCGTCAGCCGCGCATTCGGCCCGAGCCGCCGCCGTCGCAATCCTCGACCACGCACGCAACGGCTGACGCGCCGGGCACGGTTACCGTCGCACGCCGAGGCGGCGATATGACCGCGACCGCCGATTGAGCGCGCGTGACCTGATATTCACATTCGGCGGCCACTGGGCTCGCGGCGCGGGCCAGCGCCGTAGGGCGACGTAGCGGGCGAGCGTGGCGGGTCGGTGCGGCAGGCTCATCGGGGCGCGTTTGCCGCCGGGTCGGAACTCGCTGACCAGCCAGCGAAGCTCGATCGCCACCGGCCTGACGCGGCTCGGCGCGGCGAACGAGATCCAGATCTCGGCAACGTTCAATCGCCGCTCACTCGGCATCGCTCGGCTTACGTCCGACAGCGCATCCTGCATACGGCACACCCTCCAGGGCGACAATATGATCGAAGTACTCGGATGATGCTCGGGATCTGATAATCGCACACGTAGCGGTCCGGATTTTTAGCATATTGGCTATTGATCCTTAACCGCACGTAATGAGTAGATCATCGGCATATTCGGCGCGCCGTCGGGGAAACGCCAGCGGCCGTCCTCGCCCTGGACCAGCACCGGCAGCAGTGGGTACCAGAACCAGTCACGCTCGTGCACGAACTCGACGCGCAGGCCGGCCGTGCCAAGTGCGGTGACGACCTGCGGGATCTGGTGTATCCACTCGACGCTTCGGCTCGCCGCCAGCGGGGCGCGAGGGTCGGCGTACGTACCCTCGTCCAACAGGACCGCAGCGCCGCTGAGGTAGTCGCCGCGCAGGGTCCGGCCGTCGTCACCGATCAGCTGGACCAGCGGGTGGCCCTCGTTGATGTAGCAGACACCGCCGACGGCAAGCAGGCTTGCGACGATCTGTGCCCACCTGTCGATGTCCGGCAGGTACTGCAGCGAGCCGATATTGGAGTAGACGACGTCGAACGTCTCGCCCGCGAGCGCCTTGTCGGCTTCGTACACGTCGCTCAGGATGAAGCGCGCACTGTCCACCACGCCGATCCTCGCCGCGAGGCCGGCCGCGACGTCGAGCGCGGGCCGGGAGAAGTCCAGGCCGGTGACCAGCGCGCCGCGGCGAGCCCAGGAGAGCGTGTCGAGTCCGAGGTGGCACTGCAGGTGCAGCAGACGCTTGCCCGGCACGTCGCCGAGTTCGGCCGGCTCGTACTCGAACAGGTTCTCCTTGCCGGCCGCGAAGGCGTCGAGGTCGTATTCCCCGCTGCGCACGTGGATCGGGACGCGCGCGTCCCAGTTGGCGCGATTGGTCTCCAACCAGTCGGCTGGTCCATTCAGGTTCAATCCCACAATCGATGCACGGTAGAGGGCGTTCTCGCGACCCGCAATCGAATTCTCGCCACGCGCGGCGCCTGCGCGCGCGATCAGGGCCTGACTGTTTGACGGGTGTCGAAGTGGTCGTCAGAGTGTTGTTGAACCCAGCCTGTGACGAGGTGAGGGAAGGCTCCTTTTTCGCCACGGTGTCGCCGCATCGGAGGAAGGGCCGGCCCGTGCAGCAGCCGAACGACCGGACCAGGACCCTGACCTGCGCCGACGGCGCGCGGATCGGGCTGCGTGTGGCGGGCGACGGGCCGCCGGCCGTGATCGTGCCCGGATCGCTCGCGCCGACGTCCGCGTACAACCCGCTGTTCGACGCGCTGGCCCGTCGGCACCGCGTGCACCTGGTCACGCGGCGCGGATACGAGGACGGCGAGGCCGGGCCGCGGCCGTGTCAGACGTCGTATCAGGCCGAGGATCTGGCCGGGGTGTTCGCGCGGCTTCAGGAGCCTGCGACGGTGTTCGGGCACTCACTCGGCGGCATCATCGCCTTGTGCGCGCTGGACGCCGTGCCTGGCGCCGTGGACAGGCTGGTGTTGTACGAGCCGCCGGTCGCACTGCTCGGCGAGCGCGTCGCCGCGCTCCGGGACGAGTGCGCCGCGCTGCTCGACGCCGGACAGCCGGAGGAGGCGGTGCGTCGCTCGTTCGAGATCAGCGGATCGCCGGAGCTCGTGTCCGGCGGCGAGGCAGGACGTAAGGAGGCTGCGTTGCGGTTGGTGCCGCTGGCGCGGGGGCTGGTGATGGACCTGGAGTGCGCGGCCGGGATGACCGTCGACGACATCCCGACCGACCGCGGACGCTGGCCGACGCCGGACCTGCCGGTGCTGCTGCTCGGCGCGGGCTTGAGCGGCCCGCTCTACGCGGAGGGCGTGCGGATGTTGCGGGAGCGAATCGCCGATGTCGAGTACAAGAAGCTGACGCGCGAGCCGCACTTCCCGACCGACCTGAACGCGATAGCGCGCCTCGTCGCGGCGAGCGATTCCGGGTGAGCGCCGGCCGCCGAGGGCGGTGAACGTGCCGATCAGCGTCGTTCCCGAGTACCACATGCCCGAGTGCCCGAACGTCCGAACGTCCGAACGTCCGAACGTCCGAGTGCGCCTCTGTCCGTTTCAAACGGACAACACAGCCTGCCACCTGAAGTCGGACCGAGCCCGATCAGATCGGATCGGCGATATACCGGGAGAGCGCCAGGATCGGTACGCCCGTCGCCGACCACAGGGACACACACCAACTGTCCGCTTCAGACAGACAACACAGCCACCTGCACGGAAGGCTCTGATCGGATGGATGGTCCGGGATCCGCAGCGCCCCTCGCAGATGACAGCGACACCACTCCACCTGTCCGTTTCAAACGGACAACACAGCCTGCTACGGGACGTCGAACCGGGTCCGATCGGACCGGATCGGCGGGACGGGGCCGGGATCTGGTATGGCGGTCGCAGACTACTGTCAAGCTGCCCCGACTGTCCGTTTCAGGCGGACAACACAGTGCGGTCTTGCGCGTAGCCGCGCTTGCGGCATCACGTCGCGGCGTCGTCCTGCTGCGCCTTGAACAGCACCGACGCGGGCATCGGCGGCTACTCCCCTTCGAGGTCGCCCTCCAGGTCGAGGTAGACCTCACGCAGGCGGTCGATCGTGTCCGGGTCCGGTGCGGACCACAGTTTTCGGTCGGCCGCCTCCAGCAGACGCTCGGCGATGCCGCGCAACGCCCACGGGTTGGACTTGCGCATGAACTCGGCGTTGGTCTCGTCGAACACGTACGCGGCAGCGAGGTTCTCGTACATCCAGTCGTCGACGACGCCGGCGGTCGCATCGTAGCCGAACAGGTAGTCGACGGTCGCGGCGAGTTCGAACGCCCCCTTGTAGCCGTGCCGCTGCATCGCGGCGATCCACTTGGGGTTGACCACGCGCGAGCGGAAGACGCGATGCGTCTCCTCGGCCAGCGTGCGCGTCTTGACGGTGTCGGGCACGGCCGAGTCGCCGACGTACGCGGCCGGCGAGGATCCCGTCAGGGCCCGCACATAGGCGACCATGCCGCCGTGGTACTGGAAGTAGTCGTCGGAGTCGACGATGTCGTGCTCGCGGTTGTCCTGGTTCTTGGCCGCCACCTGGATGCGCCGGAAGGCGGCCTCCATGTCCGGGCGGGCCTCGCGGCCGTCGAGGTCGCGGCCGTAGGCGTAGCCGCCCCACAC
>JBOHCW010000556.1:0-11968 GCA_050725375.1 Actinocrinis sp.
CATCGGGCGGGGACGCGGCGGACGGCGGCCGGTGCCGCTGCTCGCGGTGATCGGCGGCTGCGGCGGGGCCGGCGCGTCCACCCTCGCCGTCTCGCTCGCGGTGGCCGCGCTGAACACAGGCCGACGCGTCATCCTGTTCGACGCCGACCCGCTCGGCGGCGGCCTCGAATCCCTGGTCGCGCTGGGCACCGTCGCCGGCCCGTCGGGCGGTCCGGTTCAGGAGCAGTGGCCGCATGACCCCGAGCCGGCACGGCCCGCGCTCTCGCGCCGCAACCGGCGGTTGGAACCCGATCTCGCGCTGGTCACCTGGGAGGGGCACGAAGGCGAGCGCATCCCGGTCGCCTCGATGCGCGACGCGCTGCGCGTGCTGCGCTCGACGACCGAACTCGTCGTCGTCGACCTGCCGCGCGTGATCGACGACGCGACGCAGCTCGTCCTGTCCGAGGCCACGCACACTCTGGTGGTCGCTCCGGTGTCCGAGCGCGCGGTCGTGGCCACCGCCCGGCTGCTGCCGAGGCTCACCATGGTCGGGCCACGGCCCCAACTGGTCGCGTGGATGCCGGGCCGCGACGATCTGACACCGCGCGAGTTCGCCGAAATACTCGAAGCGCCACTGGCCGGAGTGATCCGGCCGGGCCGCAACCGGATGCCGAAACGCGCGCCCTACCTGCAACTCGGCGGCCGGTCGGCCGCCTCGCTCGCGTCGTTTAGCCGCAGAGTCATCGAGCGCTGCGAGCTCGGCTCCGCGGCGTCGGACACCGTGCGGATGCCGCGGGTGACGCGATGAAGCCCACGAATGCCGCGAAGTCGGCCAAAGCCATGACCGGTACCTCCGCGTCCGGTTCGGCAGATGATCTGTTCAATGCGGACGTGTCGCAGAAGTATGAGGGCCTTCTGCGCGTCATCGGCAACGAGTTGGCCGCCGGCGCCCTCCTGCCCGAGGTCCCAACCGTCGTCGCGGCACTGCGTGCACGGCGCTGCCTGCTCGGCCGCGAAGCGCTCGAAGCCCTCGCCGAATCGCTCTGCGAACGCGCGCTCAACGCCGATCCGATCGCGCCGCTGATCGCAGACCCGAAGGTGACCGACGTCCTGGTCAACGGGCCGCAGGACATCTGGGTGGAGCGCGCGAACCGGCTGCAACCGGTCGAGGCCGCGTTCCCCGACGAGTCGGCCGTTCGCCGATACGCCCAACGGTTGGCCGTCCAGGCTGGGCGGCGCTTCGACGACGCGTCGCCGTTCGTGGACGCGCGGCTGCCCGACGGCACTCGTCTGCACGCGGTGCTGCCGCCGATCGCGGTTAACGGCACCACGATCTCGTTGCGCATCCCGCGCCGCCGCCTCTACTCCCTCGACGAATTGAGGCAACTCGGCACGCTCAATGCGGCGGGCGCCGCCATCCTCACCGAGATCGTGCGCCGCCGCGTCCCGTTCCTGATCACCGGCGGAGCGGGCACGGGCAAGACGACGCTCTTGTCCACCCTCCTCTCGCTGTGTGGTCCGGAGGAGCGGCTCGTGTTGGTCGAGGACTGCGCCGAACTGGCGCCGGACCACCCGCACGTGGTCCGGCTGGAGACCCGGCCGGCGAATCAGGAGGGCCGCGGCCAGGTCACCATCCGAGACCTGATCAAGCAGGCGCTGCGGATGCGGCCCACCCGGATCGTGCTCGGCGAGGCGAGAGGCGCGGAGATCATGGACCTTTTCAGCGCCCTGAACACCGGCCACGAAGGCGGTGCCGGCACTCTTCACGCCAACCATCCGCACGACATTCCGGCGCGTATCGAGGCTTTGGCGCTGATGGCCGGGGTGTCGCGCGAAGCAGTGCACAGTCAGGCCTCCGCGGCGCTGCGCATCGCGATCCATCTCGACCGCACCGAGGTCGGGCGCCGCTATCTCCAGTCCATCGCGGTCGTGCGCCGCCGCAACGCGGTCGGGCCGGTGCAGGCCAATCTCGCGATCAGCTTCGACCAGAACGGCCAGACCCGCGAGTGGCCCGGCTTCCCGCTGTTGTCGGACGAGCTGGGTCGGCCGGTACGCCTCGAATCGCCGCTCGCGCCGCGTGACCTCGGCGAGGAACTCGCTCGCGACCTGCCTTCCACGCCGGTGACCGGAGAGGGCTTGTGATGGCGCTCTACCCGGCCCTCGCCGGCGATTCCCGGGCCGCCGATATCAACCGCCTGCCCTTCATCATGGTCGGCGCCGTGCTCGGCGCACTCGGATCGCTCGCGGCACACTCGCTGTTGCCGCTGTTGCTCGCCGTACCGGCCGCCATCCTGATTCGCGCCCGGATGGTTCGCGCGAAGAAGCGGGCCGCCGAGTCGGGCCAGCGATCCGCCGTCGTCGATCTGTGCGCCGCGTTGCGCAGCGAACTGCAAGCCGGCCGGCAACCGGCCGCCGCCTTCACGGAGGCGGTCTGGTGCCGGGCCGAGCTGCGCGATCTCGCCAACGCCTTCGCCGTGCCCGATCCCGAGCGCGCCGCGCCGGATCTGCTCGCCGGGGCCGCTCGCGTCCCCGGCCGCGAGGGCCTCGCCTCGCTGGCGGCGTGCTGGAAGGCCGCCGAGCAGCACGGTGTGGCCCTGACCGGTGCGGTGTGCGGCATCGAGGACGGCCTGCGCGCCGAGCAGCAGCGCCGGCAGAACCTGGCCGCGGAATTATCCGGAGTGCGCACGACGGTCGCGTTGCTCGGCGTGCTCCCCGCCTTCGGTCTCGCACTGGGCTGTGCGCTCGGCGCCGATCCGCTGCACACGTTGTTGACGCGTCCGATCGGCGAGGCGTGCTTGGTCGGCGGATGCGTGCTCGAAGTCGTCGGGCTGCGCTGGACCGACCGGCTCGTCGGCTCCGTCGACGTCGCCGGCATCCCGACGACGTCTGCGCATCGCCCTCGCGTGTTGTCGCGCCTGGTGCCACGGAGGAGGTCGCGCTGATGAGCATCATGACCGCCCAGTGGACCCGCATCCTCATCGCGGTCGCGCATAAGCCTGCGCCATCCGTGCGGCCGACGGAGATCGTCACGGCGATCTTGCTCATCACGACGGCCGTTCTGCTGCGTCGGCTGCCCTCGCGGCCGCGCAACGGCGGGCTTCAGGAGGCCGCCGTCGCTTCCACTCGATGGGCCGCCACGGCGCGTCGGCCGACCTTCCGGCAGTTGCTCGGCGCCCTGTTGGCGGGCTGCGCCGTCTTCCTGTTCATCGGTGGCGGCGGTGGTCTGCTCGCGGGCGTCATGGCGACGGTCGGCGCGCTGGTCTTCGGCTCGCGTCGGGTTTCCGAGAGCGAGATGCGCGCCCGGAACCGTTTGATCGCCGCCGCGCCGCCGGCCGTCGACCTGTTCGCCGCCGCGCTCGCGGCGGGTCTGCTGCCCGTAGACGCCGCATCCGTCGTCGGCACGGCGTTCGGCGCCGACGACGACCGATCGGACGCGTCGGGCGGCTCGGTCGGCTCCGGGAAGCCCGAGCCTCCTCGAAGATCCGTGGCCGTCGGAGGGGTCGGCGAGATCGCCGGTCGTTTCGCCGCGACCGCCGGGTCGCTGCGAGCGGGCACGGATCCGGAGACCGCGTGGCTGCTGCTGTCAGTGGACGCGGCGACTGCGCCGGTCGCCGCGGCGGCAATCCGGGCCAGCCGCACGGGCGCGCCGGCCGCGGAGACGGTTGCCAAGGCCGCGCGCGATACCTGGAACAGCGCTGAGCAGGCGGCGCAGGCGCAGATCCGGTCGGTGGCAGTCCGAGCGACGGCGCCGCTGGCCCTGTGCTTCCTGCCCGCGTTCATCCTGGTCGGCGTCGTGCCGACCGCCTTGGGCCTGCTGACCCAACTACAAACCTGACCCGACTACGAACACGACCCGACTACGAACCCTGACCTGACGCCAACCCCGGGCCGGCCGCAACCCCGAGCCGGCGACAACCCTGGCCACCCGAACCACGTCGACCGACCATCAACCGAGGTCGGCGACGACACACCGATCGACCCCGTCACCTGAGGAGAAGTCTCATGTCCACCACGCTGCGACTCCACGCGATCCGCCCCGACTCAATGCGCCCCGACTCAATCCGCATCCACCCCCGCGGCTTCGCCGACCCCGTGAACCTCGGCGGGCGTATGAGCCGGTACCTGGCACGGCGTCAGTTCAAACTCGTCGCTCGCTCCGCGAGCCGATACGGACCGCAAGCCGGCACCACGACGGCCGAGTACGCCATCGGCACGTTGGCCGCCTGCGGGTTCGCCGCCCTGCTCTACAAGATCGTCACCGGCGGCGCGGTCGCCTCGCTGCTGTCCGGCATCATCCACAAAGCGCTGGGAACGGTCTGATGCGCAGCCGGCACCCCGCGTCGCCCTGGCACGGGACACGCAAGCGGATGCGCCGATCAGCGACGCCGCTGACGAGAATGCCGGCGCCGGCCGGCGAGCAGGGCTTCGTCACAGCGGAGACGGCGATGGTCCTGCCGTCGCTGGTCGGACTCGGTCTGGCGCTGGTCCTGGTCGTCACCGCCGCGGCCGCTCATCTGCGCTGCGCCGACGCCGCGTGGGAGGCGGCCCGCGGCATCGCGCGGGGTGAGCCGCCGGGCTACGCGGCTCAGGCGATCGGCCGCCTCGGACCGCCCGGCGCGTCCGCGTCCGTCAGTACGGGTCGTGGCAGCGTCTCAGTCAGAGTCTCGGCGAGCATCACGCTCGGCGGCGCCCTTCTGCCGGCCGTGCACTTGGACGGACACGCCCAGATCGCGTGCGAGCCCGGCACCCCGTGCGCCGACGACGGCATCTCATTCGGACCGGCCCGAGGGGTGCACTGAAATGGGCGCACCCAATCGGCTGCTCCATCGGCGGCTTCAGGCTCCGTCAATTCGGGCTCTGTCACTTCGCGCTCTGTCACTTCGGGCTCGGCCGACTCGGGCCGGGCTGACCCGGTCCGCGTTGGTCCGGACTCGTCCGTGCGGGGAGGCGGGTTCCGCGACCGTCTTGGCCATCGCCATGGTGATGCTCGTCTCCAGCGCCGCGGCCTGCGCGTTGGTCTGGATCGGTGCGATCTCGGCCCGGCACGGCACCGAGCGCGCCGCCGACCAGTCCGCGCTGGCCGCCGCCGGCGGAGCCGTGCGCGGCCTGATCCAGGAGGCCGACCCGGCCGCCGGACAACCGTGCGCTCGGGCGGCGACCGAGGCCGGCGCGGCCGGGGCGTTCATGGACTCGTGCGGTTGCGACGCCCTGGACTGCACCGTCGCGGTCGATCGCTCACTGCCCACGTGGTGGTTGTTCGGCCGCGTCCTGTCCGGTTTCGGAACGGTTCACGCCACCTCGCGCGCCGGGCCGGTCGGTTACGGCGGCGGTGGCGGATCGGGTCGCGAAGCCGAACAGTCCGGCCAGTTCGCCCGTATTACCGAGGTCGAGCGGCCGGACGGGCGGACCGGCGGACGCCTCGACGCCGTCGTGGTCTCCCGCGGCGTGCTCGCGCGAGGACGCCAGCTGCATTCCGCGTGCCCTCGACCGCCGGATGCCGGCGGACAGCAGCCAGGCCGCGGCCAGCAGCGCCCAGGTGCAGATCGCGCCGGTCAGGAAGACCTGCGCGCTGGTCGTGTGCACGCTGACGCCGAAGAACTCCAGCGTGTCCGGCACGTTGGACCCGGCCACCACGCCGCCGGTCAGCAAGACCACCGCGACGATCACCGCCACCGCCACCGCTATCACGGCCACCTGCCTCACCGACGCCACCTCGAACCGCTGTCGAGGGTTGACTACCCGTCAGCGGCCCCCGAGAAGTACGCCAAGCAGGCGAATCGCGCCGTTCTTATCCAGCGGTTGGTTTCCGTTACCGCATTTGGGCGACTGAACGCACGAGGGGCAGCCGGTCGGGCACTCGCAGGCCTCGATGGCGGCGCGGGTCGCGGCGAGCCAGGCGCGCGCCTGCTGGTGGCCGCGCTCGGCGAAGCCGCTGCCTCCGGGCAGGCCGTCATGCACGAACACGGTGGCCATGCCGGTGTCCGGGTGCAGCGCTGTGGACAGTCCGCCGATGTCCCAGCGATCGCACTCCGCGAACAAGGGCAGCAGCCCGATGGCCGCGTGCTCGGCGGCGTGCGCGGCGCCGGGGATGTCCGGCGCGGTCAGCCGGGCGTCGGCGAGCGCCGCCGGGGTGGCGGTCCACCACACCGCTTTCGTGGACAGCGTCCGCGACGGCAGATCGAGCGGCTCTTCGCCCAGCACGGTCCCGGTGGTGGCGTCGCGGCGCAGGTATCCGACTACCTGGTTCGTCACCTCGACCGAGCCGAACGACAGCTGCACGTGTTCACCCCACGCTTCGGTGCGCTCCTCGCCGGTGATCCGCAGGTCGCTCAGGTCCCGCGCGTGCGTGGTGTAACCCGGTTCCTTGGCATTGACGACCGCTGTCGCGGTCTCCAGGTCGAGGCACTCCACCACGAAGGTCGCCCCCTGGTGCAGATAGACCGCGCCTTCGTGCACTGTCGAGTGCGAGGCCGCGGCGTCCACCTGGCCGAGCAGCCGGCCGGTGGCGGCCTCCACGATCCTTACCGGGGTTCCGCCGCTGCCTCGCAGGTCGGTCAGGTCCGCGGCCCGTTCCGGCCGCGTCCAATACCACCCATCGGCACGCGCCCGCAGCCAACCCGTGCGGCTCAGCTCGGCGGCCAGGGCCTCGGCGGTCGGGCCGAACAGATCCAGGTCGGCCTTGGTCAGCGGCAGTTCGGCGGCCGCCGCGCACAGGTGCGACCACAGCACGTACGGATTGCCGGGGTTGAGCACCGTGCTCTCGACCGGCTTGCCGAACAGCGCCTCGGGATGGTGCACGAGGTAGGTGTCCAGCGGATCGTCGCGCGCGATCATGATCGCCAGCGCGTCGCGCCCCGACCGGCCGGCGCGGCCTGCCTGCTGCCAGACCGAACTGCGCCGGCCGGGATAGCCGGTGAGCAAAACGGCGTCCAGCCCGGACAGGTCGACGCCGAGTTCGAGCGCGTTGGTCGCGGCGACCCCGAGCAGCCGGCCCGCCAGCAGGTCGGCCTCCAATGCGCGACGGTCCTCGCGCAGGTATCCGGCCCGATAAGCCGCGATCCGACTCGCCAGCGGCCGATCGGCTCGCTTGCCGGCGACCGTACCGGACCCGGCCGCGGTGCTGTTGTCGGTGCCGGCGACGGCGCTGTCGCCGATCGTCGTGCCGTCGACCGCGGTGTCGGCCACGGCAGTGCCGTTCATCTCGGCGTCCTGCCTGCTCCCGCCTATCTCGCCGAGATGTTGGCGGGCGATCATCGAGACCAGCTCGGCGCCGCGCCGCGACCGCACGAACGCGACGGTCCGCACCTCGTCGCGCACCAGGTCCGCCAGAAGCCCGGCGGACTCGGCGACCGCGGACCGCCGGACCGGCGCCCCGCCCTCGCCCCGGCGCTCGGTCAGCGGCGGTTCCCAGAGGGCGAACATGACCTCGCTGTGCGGCGAGCCGTCCTCGGTGACCGCCGTGACGGGTAGTCCGGTCAGCCGCGCCGCGGTGGCCTCCGGATCGGCGGTCGTCGCCGAGGCGAGCGCGAATACCGGATCGGCGCCGTAGTAAGCGCAGATCCGGCGCAGTCGGCGCAACACCGCCGCGACGTGTGAGCCGAGGACGCCGCGGTAGGCGTGGCACTCGTCGACGACCACATATCGAAGACGTCGGAGAAAGGGCGCCCACCGCCGGTGGTCCGGCAGCAGCGAGTAATGGACCATGTCCGGATTGCTCAGCGCGAACACCGCGAAGTCGCGGATCCAGCGCCGCTCCTCCGGCGTCGTGTCGCCGTCGAGGCACGCCGCCGGGGCGATCGGCAGTCGCAGCTCCCGGATACGCCGGGCCTGGTCCGCGGCGAGGGCCTTCGTCGGGGCCAGATACAGCGCGGTCGCCCGCCTGGGCGCACGTGCCGGCGCGGGGCCGTCTGACGCGCCGTCAATCAGCTCCGTGAGCAACGGAAGGAGATAGCCGAGCGACTTGCCCGACGCCGTCCCAGTGGCGAGCACGGCGTGCCCGCCCTCGTGCAGGAGGTCGGCCGCCCGCGCCTGGTGGATCCACGGCCGCTCGATCCCGAGCGCGCGGAAACGCTCCACCACGCGCGGATCCGACCAACTGGGCCAGTCGGCGTAACGGGCCTCGCGCGCGGGCACCCGCTCGACGTGTGTCATCGCGTCAGTCCGCTCGGCGGGGCTGATCGAGACAAGTCGGTGAAGGATCTCCTCAGCGGACCTGGTTCGTGGCATCGTGGTCACCAGGATGCACCAGTAAGGGCAAAAGACACTCCTCGCGGTGAACCGGTCGCATATCGTCGCGGGCCGTGGGCGCGGAGTGATTGAATGCGTACTCACCCCACCAGGGGGAAGTCGCGAACAGGAAAGTGCTGGAGGACCCGTGGATCTGAACCTGTCGACCCGGCACGAGGGTGACCGCACGGTCATCGACGTAGGCGGAGAAATCGACGTCTACACGGCCCCGAAGCTGCGTGAGCAGCTAGTGGACCTCGTGAATCAGGGCCGCTACCACCTGGTCGTGGACATGGAGGCGGTGGACTTCCTCGACTCGACCGGCCTCGGTGTGCTGGTCGGCGGGTTGAAGCGGGTACGCGCGCACGACGGCTCGTTGCGCCTGGTGTGCACCCAGGAGCGCATCTTGAAGATTTTCCGCATCACCGGTCTGACCAAGGTGTTCCCGATCCACACCACGGTCGAGGACGCCATCGCCGCCACCGACTAAATCGTGTCCGGGCCGTCCCGCCTTGGTGGCGCGGACGGCCCGAACCCGGCGACGCGACTTAACCGAAGACCGGCAACACCGCGGGAGGACCTTCGTCATGACGGGTGCACACGCCGCCGACTCGCTAGCGCCGCTGGACGCGCAGCCCGGCGGCCAGGCCGCAGAAGCAGAAGGCGCCGCGGCCGCGCCGGACCACAGACGCCCGGCCGGTGGCGCGCCGGTGGTGTTGCGCTTCGCGCCGCTGCCCGAGCACGTCCGCACGGCCCGACTGGTGGCGGTCGCCCTGGCCCGACGGGTCGGGGTCGAAGACGGCCTGCTCGACGAGGTGCGCCTCGCGGTCGGCGAGGCGTGCTCGCGCGCCGTCGGCCTGCACCGCGCGTCCGCGCCCGACGTGCCGATCGTGGTGCACCTGGACGACGGGCGCGAGCGCTTCGGCGTCGAGGTGGTGGACGCCGTCAGCGGCGGTCCGGTGCCGAAGCCCGAGGAGCGCGGCGCGTCCGACCGCGCGTCCGCCGACACCGGCTTCGGCGACGAGGAGGACGGCGGCGACATGGGTCTCGCGGTACTGCGCGGCCTGGTCGACGACCTCGAGGTCGAACTGACCGCCGGCGGCGGCGTGATCCGGATGGGCTGGCCGGTGGCCGCCTCGCGCCGGATCGGCTGAGCCTCGTCAGCGAACTCATCCACCCACCCGCACTCCCCGGATCGGGTGAATCCCCGGCCTGCCTCCGACCCGTCCCGAGCCCGCCGCGAATCTCCTCCGGCGCCGGCACGCGGCCCGTTGAAGTCGACGGGAACGGGGGCGGAACAGGGAAGGGACGGAAAGCGGTTCCCTTGCCCGATGAGACGCGTGTCACATGCCGTACAGTGTCCAAATCCTCACGAGGTGCTGGTACGGACCGACTGGCGTGCGTAAACTCCGGCCCACCGATCGCTCCGCCTCATCTGGCGGGCGATCGTCGCGGTTGAGTACTGCGTACGCAGCCGCCCCTGCGAGGAACGAGTTAGTAAGTACACGGTGAAAAACAGGGTCTACGCGAACGACCAGGACAGGTGCGGCTGCGGTCCGCGGCGGCGGGAGAGCGGCGCTGGCGCCACACCGTCGGCCGCGCCCGGAGGCGTCCTGCCCCGATCGGCCGCGCGGGCGGTCTAGAACCCCGTACAAACAGACGCCGGGCAGTGCTCCTGCGGGTGCCCTGTGACGTGCTCACGGGGTACCCACGTCAAGGAGGACGCAATGCCCCGGCTCCAAGAGCCGCATCTGGCAAGCGCCGCGGTGAGTCTCACAGGCGGCAATCTCACCCTGGTAATCGTGGTCGCGGTGATCGCCCTCGGGGCGCTCGGCGTGGCCGCCTACCTGGTCCGCGAGGTCCTCGCCGCGAGCGAGGGCACCGAGAACATGAAGCGCATCGCGGTGGCCGTGCAAGAGGGCGCCTCGGCGTACCTCGCCCGGCAGTTCCGCACTCTCGGCGGCTTCGCGGCCATCGCGTTCTTCGTGCTGCTGGCGCTGCCGGCGGACAACTGGAACGTGCGGATCGGCCGCTCGCTGTTCTTCCTCCTCGGCGCGGGCTTCTCGGCGGTGACCGGCTACGTCGGCATGTGGCTGGCGGTGCGCTCCAACGTACGCGTCGCCGCGGCGGCCAACGAGTCCGGCGCCAACCGGGCCACCCGCATCGCGTTCCGCACCGGCGGAGTCGTCGGCATGTTCACCGTCGGCCTGGGCCTGTTCGGCGCCTCGATGGTGGTGCTCATCTACAAGGACGAGGCCCCCAAGGTCCTCGAGGGCTTCGGCTTCGGCGCCGCGCTGCTCGCCATGTTCATGCGCGTCGGCGGCGGCATCTTCACGAAGGCGGCCGACGTCGGCGCCGACCTCGTCGGCAAGGTCGAGCAGGGCATCCCCGAGGACGACCCGCGCAACGCGGCGACCATCGCCGACAACGTCGGCGACAACGTCGGCGACTGCGCGGGCATGGCCGCCGACCTCTTCGAGTCGTACGCCGTCACCCTGGTCGCGGCGCTGATCCTCGGCCAGCAGGCGTTCGGCGGCCAGGGGCTGGTCCTCCCGCTCCTCATCCCCGGCGTGGGCGTGATCACGGCCGTCCTCGGCATCCTGTGCGTACGCAGCCGGGCCGGTGACCGCAACGCGATCGCCGCCATCAACCGCGGCTTCTTCATCTCGGCGGTGGTGGCGGCGGGCGGCTGCGCGGTCGTCGCCTTCACGTTCCTGCCGTCGCACTACTCCGGCTTCCACGTCCCTGCGGTCGCGGGCCTGTCCGGGAACCCGGCACTGTTCTCCTGGCTCGCGGTCGTCGTCGGCATCGTGCTGGCGGCGGCGATCCAGCTGCTCACCGGCTACTTCACGGAGACCAACCGGCGCCCCGTCAAGGACATCGGTGAGGCGTCGACGACGGGTGCGGCGACGGTGATCCTCGGCGGCATCTCGGTGGGCCTCGAGTCCGCCGTCTACTCCGCGCTGCTCGTCGGCGGTGCGCTCTACGGCGCGTTCCTGCTCGGGCACGGCTCGGTGCTGCTCGCGCTGTTCTACGTCGCGCTGGCCGGGACCGGCCTGCTCACCACGGTCGGGGTCATCGTGTCGATGGACACCTTCGGCCCGATCGCGGACAACGCCCAGGGCATCGCCGAGATGTCCGGCGAGATCGACGAGGCCGGCGCCGGCGTGCTGACCGAGCTCGACGCGGTCGGCAACACGACGAAGGCCATCACCAAGGGCATCGCCATCGCGACTGCCGTCCTCGCAGCGACCGCGCTGTTCGGCTCGTACGGCGAGGCGGTGCTCGACGAGAAGGTGAAGCTCAAGTTCCCGGGGGTGAGCACCAGCGACCTGGCGCAGTTCTCCTTGTCGGTGAACAAGCCCAACGTCCTGTTCGGCGTGATCATCGGCGCCGCCGTCGTGTTCCTGTTCTCCGGCCTCGCGATCAACGCGGTCGCCCGTGCCGCCGCGCGCGTCGTGACCGAGGTGCGCAAGCAGTTCCGCGACAGCCCCGGGATCATGGACTTCTCGGTCCGCCCGGACTACGCGGCGGTCGTCGACATCTGCACCAAGGACTCGTTGCGCGAGCTGGCCACACCCGGCCTGCTCGCGGTGATGGCCCCGATCGCGACCGGGTTCTTCCTGGGCTACGAGGCCCTCGGCGGCTTCCTCGCCGGCGCCATCGCGACGGGTGTGCTCATGGCCGTCTTCCTGTCGAACTCCGGCGGTGCGTGGGACAACGCCAAGAAGCTGGTCGAGGACGGCAACCACGGCGGCAAGGG
>JBOHCW010000557.1:0-15695 GCA_050725375.1 Actinocrinis sp.
CCGCTCGTCCGCGGCCAACAGCGCGACCACGACTACCGGCACCGCGCCGGCGACCTACGACAGCACTCTGAGCGACCTGCAGACGCAGTTCGAGAACCAGTTCGAGCAGCTACAAACCAAGATCGCGCAGCTTCAACCGACCCCGCCGCCCGCACCCCCGCAGCCGATCGGCGGCCTACGCGGCGGCAGCCCGCCGGCGAACCTCAACGGGCTGCCGAGCGCGGGCCGTCCGCTCTATTCCTCATATGCGCCCGCGGCCGCGCCCGGCACCGGCGCGGCCGCGCTCTCGGGACTGCACGCGGGCAACAGCCCGGCGGCCTCCGGCGTCCTGTCCTCGCTGCGTTCCTCGGTCCAACGGCGTACCGGATGACCAGCACCAGCCAGTACGCGAACGACACCGGCCACGGCCTGGGCACGCAGGCCGTGGCCTACGCCGCGCAACTGCTCGGCATCCCGTACCTGTACGGCGGCGAATCCCTCGCCGGATTCGACTGCTCGGGGCTAGTGCAGTTCGTCTACGACAAGGTCGGCGTCCAGCTGCCGCGCACCAGCCAGCAACAGGCGTCCGCCGGCAGCGCGGTCGCCTCCAACGCCCTGCAACCCGGCGACCTGATCCTCTACAACGAGCCCGGCGAGGGCGCCAACAGCCACGTGGCGATCTACGCCGGCAACGGGGAGACGATCGTGGCACCGCACACCGGCACCACCGTCCAGTACGCGCCCGTGGACTGGACGCACTTCGCCAGTGCCCGCCGCGTCACCGGCGGCGCCGCGGCGGGGCCGTCGACCAACGCGGCCGCGGCCATGACCGGCGCGGCCGCCAGCTCCACCAGCTGGTGGAACCCGTTGTCCTGGGGCAGCTCGATCACCGACACGGTCAAGACCCTCGCGGTGTCCGTGCCGCTGGTCATCGGCGCCGTCGCGATCCTGGTCATCGGCCTGTGGAAATCCTTCGACCTGCCCAAACCCGACGCCGTACCGATCCCCGTCCCGGTCTAAGGAGTCTGATGTCACGCGCCGAACAGGCCCTTCTCGACCTGGCGAAGGCCATCGAGACGCAGTTGGAGACCGCGGCCGTCGCGTTCCGCGAACTGCGCCACCCGAAAGTACTGGAGTCGGGTACTTTCCGGTTCAACGCGGCCGGCGTCATCGCGCGCGACTATCAGGTCCCGTACAGCGCCGTCGTGATCGTCTCGCAGTCCGGCGGCAAGATCACCGCAGCCAACCAGCCCAACGCCGGCGTGGCACCGAGCGAGGGCCAGGGAACCGCGATCATCGGCCCGTACGGGGCCGGCACCTACAACCTGACCGGCCGCTCCCTGACCCTGTACGGCACCGCCGGCGACTTCGTGACGCTCACGACATTCGTCACCCCCCAACCCCCGACCGCGGCCTCCGGTCAGGTGGCGATCGCCGGCACCGCGACGGTATCCGGCACGATCACTGCCCTAACACCGGCCACCAGCGACCTGTACACCGAGGCCACCGTCACCCGGCTGGTCAACGGCAACACCGCCACCCTAACGTGGCCGCCGAACGTCACCGAAGTGTTTATCGGTATCAACGTCACGGCGTACACCGGCGGGACGGGCCTGCAGATCGTGCTGCAGCAGCAGGACGCGAACGGCATCTGGCAGGCCGTCGCCAGCTCGGCGACCCTCACCGCGACCGGAGCGGCGAACATGGGCGCCGGCCCGGGCCAGGCGGCCGGCGCGGTCCTGCGCGACGGCGGCCCCTACCGTCTCGCCTGGATCGTGACCGGCACCTTTACCGCCCTGGCGTTCCAGCTGGCCATCACCGCGCGATGACCCTGCAGACCCTCTACATCGTGCTGGGGATCGCCTTCGGCGGGGGAGGCCTGGCCGGGCTGGTGCGCGGCCTGTGGCGCATCGCCGGCGCCTCCCACAAGCTGCTCGGCGCGATCACCGACAACACCGCCGTAACCGGGCGCCTGGCCCGCGACCTGACCAAATGGCGCAAGGCCAGCCGCGAGAAGGACCGGGAATTCGACCGGCGCATCACCCGATTGGAGTTAGGCCATGGCAAAGCACGCCCCACCGATCCGCGATCACCAAACGGCGGTACTCGTCGGCGTAGCCCTGATCGCAGCCGGCGGCTGGATCCTCCATGAGACCTACGAGGGCAACGGCAAGGACCGCCCGTTTCTCGTGAAGTTCCTCGGGTCCGGGTGGGTCTAGATGACCTATCCGCGCGCGGCCGCCAGGACTCACGGCGTCGAGCTGCGAGTGATCGATTACAAGGTCGAGCCGATGCAGGCGATCGCGGACGCGACCGGCACCGCGACACTGACCACGCAACGCTCCGTGCAGGCGGACGAGATCTGGCGGATCGAGCGGCTGGTGATGCAGGCCGTCAGCGGCCGCAAGCTGGATCTTGCAGTCACTGACGGCGCCACCAATAGCGGCGCGATCAACATCGGGCTGCGAGATTTCGGCCAGATGCCGGCCGGTTTCCCGCAGGTCGCCGAGTATCCGCAGGCGGTCACGCTGCTGCCCTCCCAGCAGTACACAGTCATCGCCACCGGCGCCGCGGCCGGCGACGTCGTCACCGGCCTGGTCCAGTACGCAATCATGATGAAGGTACCGGTGCCCTCATGAGCTTCCGATCCCTGCTCGCTGATCTGCTGCTCGGCGGGACCCTGAGCAACGCGTACGACCTGTCCGGGTCCATGACGCTCGGCACCCCCGGCGGCGCCTCCATCGCCGTCGACGGCGTGCGCGACGCCCTGTTCTGGTACCGCGCCGATGGCACCCTGCAACTGTCCATCTCACCGACCGGCGGCACCGACAGTTTCGGGCACGTATACCAACCGGGCGTCTACTTCATCACGCCATCCGGCACGGCGCTAGAGATCGCCGACGCCGGAATGACCATGAAAACCACCAACGCGAACGTCGACCTGCCGGTGACGTTGACCGTTGATCAGGTGGGTGGGCTCGACGCCGCGTTCGACGAGTTCGACCTCGAAGGCGCGCGCGATAGCACCTTCACCGAACAGTGGTTCCTGACGCTGCGGTCGGCGAGCAAGGACGGCACCAGCCGCGCCCAAGCGCTCCTGCGTCTGCTGCAGGGCGCACACGTCACCAATGCCCTGTTGGCCGACTTCGCCGGCGCGCACATCCTCGGCGACCACACCGCCGTACAGCCCGGCACCGGAACCGCACTCACACCCGCCGTCGCGGAGAGCTGGCATACCGTCGCCGTCAACGCGAACTGGACCACCATCGGCACCACGACGCCGCTGCGCGTGCGCAAGGAGGGCACCGGCCCGGCCGGTGTCGTGCGGCTCGACGGACAGGTGATCACCACGGGGGCCGGTCCGTGGGGCGCCGGCAGCAACCTAGGCAGCCTCGGGAGCGGCTATGCGCCGCCGTTCATCCGCCGATTCATCACACCGTCAGGGGTCCTGGCCGGGGCCGGATCCTCCACCGTACAGATCAACACCATCGGGCAGATCATCACCGGCGTGACCTATACCGCGGCCGGTCAGAGCCTCTATTTCGATGGCGTGACGTTCCCGCTCGACTAGCGTCCGGGCGGCTCGGCCGCGCCGTAGACGCGCCGCTCGTGCTGCAGCTGGTGCTCGTGCGAGACCGCCAGCCGGTAGCCCACCCATGCCGCGCCGATTGCCGCGGCACTGCCGGCGAGCACCAGCACACCGCCCAGCACCATCAGGCCCATGACATCCCCTCCGGCGCGCCACCCTACCCGTTTCCCGCCGCGCGCGGGCGCGGACGGCTACAGTGGACGCGAGTCCGATGAACCCTGCACCGTCCGGCGCCGGCCCTCTCCCCCCAGGGCCGGCGCCGCGCCGTTACGCTGTATCCATGGCACCCGAGTACTACGTGGTCAAGCGGGTACGCGCGACACCCGAGGCTTTCAGCGTCGACGAGGCGCGCATCCTATTCGCTGAGGTCAGCGCCGACCCGCGCCACTGCGTCGAGGGCGACCTCGCCAGCGGATTCTCGTTTTGGACCTTTACCGGCGACGGCAACAAGCTCGTCCGGATCTCGATCGACCCGGAGTGACAATCGCCGAGCGGTTCGCCGGCCGCGCAGACGGCACCGAATGGCGCGGCACCATGCAAGATCAGCTCGACTATCGAGCCCTGGCCGCGCGCCTGGCAGAGTTCCCATTCGATCGCAATGCACTGTGTGCCCGCAACGCGTATTGCATCCTGCACTGGCGCCACGCCGGCCCCTGCCTCGCGTTCATGCAGCTGCAGAACATCCCGCGGGATCCGACGCTCCCACCGCCGTATCAGGCCCTATAAACCAGAGCCGAAGCGCGCACATCTGCTCATACGTCAGACCGAGGTATCCCTCGCGCGTCGTGATCTGCCACCGCGTCCGCGTCGCACTATCCGTCGCGGCCGGCCCGGCATAGGTGCCCACCCACAGGTCGGGCGCGATCTCCTGAGGGTCGCTACTCACGTCGGCAATCGTAGATCAGGACACCGACAGCGAAAGCCAATCAAGGCGTTTCCATGTCGATCACGTCTTCCTGGATCTCGAAGCTGACGAGCACTCGCCGGCGGATACGGTGACGCGCGTCGCCCACCCATTCGCTCCAATACGAGTCAAAGAACAGCAAGGACTCGCTTACCAGGAACACCCCGGACTGCTTACCCGAGTCCGCCGCGCCGCCGTAGAACGAGGATTCGCTCGGTTGCAGCGCATTGAGACATATTTGGACTGCCTGAGTCCGCAGCAGCTCGCCGCGTCGTGACGTCATGGTGACGCTCCCTCCGGCCGAGTGCTCCCACTCAGACCCCCGATATCTTGCAAGATCGCCGTTGCGCAGTCTCCTGCGAATCTGAGGTGAACGCTACTATCCGCCTTAGATCCGAAGGAGGCACACAGATGAGTCAGTGGACGGACCTCGCCGAGTGGGTCGGACCCACCCCCAACGAGGACCCGCGCGCCATGTCGACCGTGCTAGGGCTGATCCTGCACATCCAGGACGGCAACCAGCAAGGCTCCATCGCCTGGTGCAAAAACCCCGCCGCCAAGGTCAGCGCGCACTTTTTCGCCGCCAAGTCCGGCACGCTGCAACAGCTCGTCGACTCCGCAGACAAAGCCTGGGCGGAGGCCGGCGGAAACGCCCACTGGCTCAGCGTCGAGAACGAGGGCTACAGCGGCCAGGACCTCACCGCCGGTCAGATCGAGGCCTGCGCCAAGCTCATGGCCAGGACCCACACCCAGTACAAGGTCCCGCTGTTGCCGACCGACCATCCCGGCAGGCTGGGCCTCGGTTGGCACGGCATGGGCGGCGACGCGTGGGGCGGCCACCCCGACTGCCCCGGCGACCCAGTCAAGCTGCAGCGCGCCGTCATCCTGGGCCGTGCCGCGCAGCTCGTCGGCACCGCGGCCGGACCCCCGCCGCCTACGCCGATTCGCGCCGCCCCGGCCTGGCCCGGCCGCACCCTGTTCTACCCGGAGGATCCGGCGATCATCGGCGCCGACGTCCTGGAGTGGCAGCGACGCATGCAGCTGCGCCGCTGGACCATCTCCGCGGACGGCGAGTTCGGTCCCCACTCCGAGGCCGTGTGCCGCGCGTTCCAACAGGACTCGAGCGCTCACGGCTGGCCGCTGCTCGTCGACGGCCGAGTCGGCGAGCACACCTGGGCCGCCGCGTGGGAAAGGCCCGTTTCGTGATGGGACCAGAGGCCCGTCTCGTGAAGGAGTTCACAGAAGGCGTCGACCTGGTCGAGAAAGTGCTCGCGGACTGCGCCCGGCACCCGCACGTGCGCGCGCGTCGGTTCCTGACCGCGTACGTCCCGACCCTGATCACCGCGCTGATCGTGGCCGGCCCGCATCTCACGTCCGCGCTGATCATCAGCGCCGCTCTGAGTGCCGCGGTCACCGTGCTCGGCGAACTCGACCCCTCGATCCCCTGGTCGATGGTCGCCGAATACCTCGACGCCCTGCACTTCCACCCTCCGGTCACGCCCCCGCAGTCGCCGGCCGCGGGCGCCAGCTCGTCGACCAGGCCGACGTCGTGAAGCACTTCCGCGCCGCCTTTCGCGAAGGGTTCGGCGCCTCGCTCGGCGAGACGCTCGGTCAGCTGCTCCCGCTCGCTGCCGGAGCGGCCGGCATCGGCGCAGTCGCATGCATTCTCCAAGCGATCGAGGAATGGCAATACGACCGCGTGCGGCGACGCCTCGCCGAGGAGGAGGAGAAGCGAGACGCCGACCACCGACTCCGCCTGGCACGCGGCGCCATGGCGATGGGTGCTCCCACAAAGGAGGACCTGCGACTAATCGCCGAGGCGGATTCAAGAGCAGAGGACTCGGCGAAAACCGTTCGGAAGTGACCAGGTCAGACGGCCGGATGTACAAGCGTTGAGGCGCGAGTTCTCATAATCCTTGGGTCGTGGGTTCGAGTCCCACCCGCCCTACCGATGTTGGACATCCGGTATCTGACCAGCACACTCCGAATCCACACGCTGGCATACTAGCGCGGCCGCGACCGATGCACACGGGCCACCAGCCAAGGACCCGGTAAAATCCGCCGCCATGACCGAGACTGCGGCGATACCGCTACCCCTGCCGGCGCTCATGGACGACTGGCAGCGCCACCTGCGCGCAGCCAACAAGGCCCCGCTGACCATCAGGAGCTATCTCCAGATCGGCGGGGCCTTCGCGTCCTGGCTCACCCGTACCGGCGGCTCCCACGACGCGCGCGACGTCGGCCGCGTCGACGTCGAGACGTATCTGATCGAGGTACGCGAGAGCACTAGCGCGGCCAACAGCGCCAAGCACTTCCGCACCCTGCAGCAGCTGTTCCGGTGGTTGGTCGATGTCGAAGGCGAACTGCCCGTGTCGCCGATGGCCCGGATCGAGCGGCCCACCGTCCCGGTCAAGCCGGTGCCCGTGATCCCCGATGATCTGATCGCCCGGTTGTTGAAAGCGTGCGTCGGTGCCGACTTCGCTGCGCGGCGTGACACCGCGATCATCCGGCTGTTGCTCGATACCGGCATGCGGTGCGGCGAGCTGGCGGGCCTCACGGTCGAGGGCTGCGACGAGCTGGGGCGCCCGACCGGACTGGACTGGCGGTACGAGGTCGCGCACGTGATCGGCAAGGGTGACAAGACGCGTGCGTGCCCGTTCGGTGCCAAGACGGCGAACGCTCTGCGCAGGTACTTGCGCGGCCGCGCGCAGCATCCGCACGCCGGCGTCGCGGCGCTGTGGGTCGGGCGGTTCGGCGCGCTGACCGAATCCGGCATTGCCCAGATGCTGGAGCGACGCTGTGGACAGGCCTGTATCGACCGCACGAACCCGCACCGGTACCGGCACACTGCCGCGCATCAGTGGCTGCTCGCCGGCGGACAGGAGACGGACCTGATGCGTCTGATGGGCTGGTCCAGTCGCGAGATGGTCGCCCGGTACGGCGCGTCCGCCGCCGACGAACGCGCGCGGCAGGCACATCAGCGCCTTTCTCTCGGGGATCGCATCTAATCGGAAGAATGAGGAATCGGGCTCGACTTTAGAAAACCGTCTTCTCTCAACGCCCTGATTAGTGCGTCGACTACGGCCTGTTCGGTGGCCAATGCCTGAGACACCGTCACATCGGGCAGGCTCGTCTGCAGCGCGTCCTTGATATATCGGCGTGTCGTCGAATGCGGATCGACAATCCGACTTTCCGACAAGGTGATGACTTGCGGGGGCGTGCGGTGGCGCATAAACCGCTCTAAGTGCCCTGAGGGCCAGTCTAGAGCCTGCTCCACTGCAGCCCATGTCCATGATCGCCGCTGGAGTGGGCGGCCGCTTTCGAGCCGTGTCACCGTGGCGACGCTAACGCCGGCAGCGGTCGCTAGATCCTGCTGTGTTCGCATTCCGAGTTCACGGCGTCTTTCCGCGATCATCGCACCTAAGTCTTTCCAAGGGTTATCGGAAATTGTCATATTCGCGCCCTTCTCCGCCTTACGTTGCGATGAATGGCGCTAAGCCTATCTGTGCTGCTGCCTCAAACGACGCATCGGGTCTATTAATGATCCTTATCGCCGATAATGTTGACGCCTCTTGTCGATCTCGGCGAGCTGTGGCCAAGTCGAGCAAGATCTATTGACGATGTTGTTGACGGATCCTGTTAGCTGCTCGTAGGGTCTGCCTTGTGCATCTTGCCGTCACAGCACGTGACAACGAGATCGCAGTGCACGCGCTCGGCGTGTGCGAGAGAGGAGGTCCTGATTACCAGGCGGAAAGAAACACCGGAAGAACGGGCCATGCGGTGCCGCGTCGCGGCCAAGACGCGGTGGACCCGGACGCCGGCCGAAGAGCGCAGAGCTCAGATGGCCATAGTCCGGGAGGGCAGGGTCCTTACGAACTTCAAGCGCGAGTTGGACCCGGACACGCGGTTCTCCCCGCAGGAGTACGCGGCGCGGCTCAAGGACTTCGGGGAGTTGGAAGCCCTCAGAGCGGAGTATCAGAGGGCGAAGGCGGCGCCCGCAACGGCGCGTGGGAGCAAAACGGCCGAGTCATCCGCTGCAACGGACGACCCGGCCAGTGGAACCACCAGAGCGTTGATGACCGAACAGGAGTCCCAGTGACCAGCATAGATGCCCCGGCCGTGCCGGGACAGGCCCACCCGCACCAGGATCTGATCAACGGGCTGTTGCAGCTCGCCGGCTGGCTGACCGATCACCCCGAGCTGCCGATCGGCAAGTACGACATGGCCAACTTGCGCATGGTCGTCCCGGGCCACGACAGCTTGTCGGACTCGCAGCGCATCGCCCATGTGCGTGAGGTTGCGCGGATCCTCGACGTCGAACCGGAGTGGCAGAACGGCAACGCACACTTCGTCGCTAATCGCAGGTTCGGGGCGAAGATCGAGGTAGAGGTCTACGCGATTCTGCAGAGCGCGCGCGAGCAGTGGCGGCGGGACCAGGAACTGATAGAGCAGATGCGCGCGGCCGAGCGCGCGGTCGCCGAGACGGTCCTACTGCCGATAGTCGACCTGGGCGCCATCGAGGGCCAGGCGGACGGCGACCTCGACGCGATGCCGGAGGTCGAATGCGCGGACTGCCAGGGGACCGGCCGTCAGCGCGACGGTAGCCCGTGCTCGGACTGCCTCGGTAAGGGCAGGATCGCGGCGCCGGACCCCGTCGAGATCCTGGGCGAGACGTCCGGTATGCCGCCGGCGGATGACCGGTGCTTGGCCTGTGAGGGCAGGGGAAGCTACCTGTTCAACCTGCTGTGCATGGTCTGCGAGGGCACCGGCAGCCGCACCTTCGCCCACACCGGCGGCACCTGGTGACCTACGTCGACTACGAGGACGACAACGTCGACGTCCCCGAGGACGAGGAGTGGCGCGAGGGCGAGTGCGACCACTGCTACGGGGAGCCTGTCGAGGGGCCGCTCGGCACGATCTACTGCGCGTGCGAGATCGGGCGGGGCGCGAGCGAGGAGCTCTGCCGCTGCGGCCCGCCGACCGAGGACCCGGAGGGGGCGGCGCTGTGACCGATCACGTAATCATCGAGCCGGACGGCACGCTGACCGAGGGCGACGGGTACCCGGCCGACGAGGTCGGATGCCATGGCTACAGCGGCCAGACATTGTGGAAGACCAGGCGCTACGTCAACGGGAACGCGGTCACGCTGCGGATGATCGCCTGTGACGTGTGCATGGTGATGGAGGGCCACGCACCGAATCCGGTCGCGCAGGACATGCTGCGCGCGCTCGGCTACGGCGGCCCGCTGCGGGGCCGGATCGCGATCGTCAGGCTCGGCTGGCAGAACGAGCTGTTGCCGCTCAGCGCCGGCGACCTCACGCAGCTGCGCACGCTCGCGCGCGGGGCTCAGGCAGCGCAGGAGCTCAGGCAGTCGGGGCGCCCGGTCGACGAGCCGAAGGAGGGATCGCAGTCGTGATCCTGGTCCGGTCGCAGATGGACGGCTTCACCGCCGACATTCCGCCGCTGCGGCGCGTCGACATCGCCGCGGTCTACCGGCTGGCGGCCGCACGGATGGTCGCCGACGCGCTCAACGGCAACGCGTTCGAGGCGCATCCGGAGCTGGCCGTGGTCAAGACGGCCGGTCAGTACGCGGTGCGGTACGGCATGCCGATGCCGTGGGCCGCTCCGCTGGTGCGCGACGTCATGGGGCTGATGCCCAGTGAGTTCGCCGAGTGGGACCGCCTGACACCGCTGGTCGGCGCGGGGTTCGTATTGCGCGCCCTGGCTCATGCCGTCGAGAACGGCGACCTGTAGGTCAATCTCCCGTGGGCGTCGGCCGCACTGGCGCCCACGGGCTTACTCGGAGGCAGCTGTGGGCGTAGCACAGATGTACGAACGCGTGAGGCCAATTCTCGCGTCCGGCTGCGGCCGCCATCGTCGTATGCGCCGACGATGATCTAGCGCGTCCTGAATACGCACCCTGCGAATCTGGGCCGCCCGTCCTGTGTCATCTCTGGGACGGGCGGCCTATCTATACCTCTGCCTATTCGATCATTGAAGGGTGCGACGTGCGGCAAGAAGAGATTCCTGATATCTACCTGCTCAAGCAGGATGATTTCTCCCGCATGATCCGCCGCGCCCACCTTCACCCGACGACGAAGCTGATCGCGCTGCACCTGATGACCTATGCGAACTACGTCGACGGCAAGCAGATCTTCCCCGGCGAGAAGTTGATCGCGGCCGAGCTGGGCCGTACCACCAGGTGTGTTCGTGAACACCTGAAGATCCTACGTGACCTGCGCATCCTCACCCGCGTGCACCACAACAGCGGCCGGTTTGGCGTCTATGACGAGTACTGGCTCAGCTGGCCGATCGATGACGAGACGGTCGGAATGCGGCTGCGCGACGAGGACGGCGCCATCCCCGATATGCCGCGGGTGCGCCTACCCCGCAAGCGCGAGAACGAGCGCAAGCGCATCCCCGTTCAGGGCTGAATCCACCCCCTGATACATCCCGCTTGGTCTACACAGGTTCGGGACCACCGGAACCGCGGCGCCGGTGGAAAACCTGTGCGTAATGGTGTGGATAACCGGCCAACCACCGGAACCGCGGCGCCGCTGCTTTCAGGCAACCACCGGAACCGCGGTTCCAAACCACCGGAACCGCGGTTCCACGCACCTATACCTTGTGCATGCACCAGGAGCACTACCTCCCCACCACCTGATCTGGTCGCCTCACGCCACCACCTCACGTCGCGTGCGAGGCGGGAGCGAAGACGGCCGGCGCGGGGCGCCGACTCAACATGAGCTGCGCGCACGCACGCACTACGGCGGCGCCGAGCGCGGCCGGCGGAATGCGCGGCTCGACGAAAAGCGGCGCCGACGGCACGGAGTATCAAGGGGGCGGCGCGTAGGTTCGCCGAGCGCCGGTAGAGATCTGCGCACACCCAAGAACCAGGCCAGGGACCACGGACGCTGGCGTTGAGGCCCGTCCGCGGGTCCTGCGTCGCGCGGAGGCCTGAAAGAGGCTCAGCGGCCCGCTGTGAGCCGCGCGGCGGCCGGGTGTTGACGCGCGGTCAACACCCGCCGATCGTGTCGCACATCCGTTCAGTTCAGGCGTAGTCCGTTACCGCCTTGTAGACGACGCTGATAGTGGCCTGCCCGTCGCCGCGGCGGGCCGCTGCCGCGATCTCGCGATAGGTGTAGCCGTCCTTCTCGGCCTGTGACATGTACTGGTCGCGACGCTGCTTCTCGGCGGCGCGCTCCGCGTCGAGCTCGGCGACGCGACGCGCGGAATGCTCGACTTGCAGCAAGATCGCCGGTGGTTTGGTTGGTGCGGTTTCGCTGGTCATAAGCGTGATTTTGACCTTGTGGTTACAGCCGCGCCACTAGCACCGTCTGTGTCATGCCACGACGTACCAGCCCGATCCCAGTGCGCGGCAAATGTCGCCGCGGTCACGAGCTGACCACTGAGGCCGCAGAGGGGCGGCTGACGTGGCGCGGCCCGTGCCCGGCGAAGTGGGGCCAGGGGCGATGCGGCCTGTACGTCGTGGCGAAGCGTTTCGATGCCGGCGGCGCGGCCGCCGCTGATGCAGGGAGTCCCGGTGAGCAATCGCAGCAAGACGCAGCGCCCGGCCAGTCGCAGCAGCCGCGCCAGCCGGCCCGCCGGTCGCAGCAGCCTGACGATGAGCGGTACCGAGTCCGGCGCGGTTCCTACGGAGCAGCCGCAGGCCTCGGTGCTGGCGTCGTGGGCGGCGAACAGCCCGGAGCAGCAGCCGGAGGCGACCCCGTGGGAGGCGCAGGCGCCGGCCCGGCTGGACGCGGACCCGGACGGGGCGACGGAGTTCGATCCGGACCTGGCGTTCGGCCAGCGGCCGGCGGACCCGCTGACGGCGGGGGCGAGGATCGACGGCGGCGCCGACTACCCGTTCGAGGCGCCGACGAGTCCGGGCGCCTCTATGGGATCGTCCCGCGCGGACGCCGGCGCGCCGCCGAACCCCCTGGCGGCCAAGGGCAGGGCTAAGGCCCTGGGCAAACTCGGATCCGCCGCGTTCGCCGCGGTCAGCGGAGTACTCAATGAGCGCCTGGCCCTCGACGACCAGGACGAGACCTGGCTCGCCGACGACGAGGAGCTTAAGGCGGTCGAGCAGCCCGCGGGCCGGCTGCTCTCGCGCAAACTGCCGCTCGGCGAAGGCACCGACGCGACCGATCTTGCGGACCTGATCGAGATAGCGGTCATCGCCGCCGGATACGCGATCTACAACACGATGGCGCACCTGCGCGCGCGTCGTGAAGCGCGCCGCCGGCAGCAGCCGGCCGCGGTGTATCAGGAGGCGTAGTGCACCGCGGCGGACCCTTCGATCCGGACCGCGGCGAGTTCCTGTTCATCTCAGGACGTAAAGGTTCTGGTAAGTCCGTCGCGGCGGGCCGGTTCTTCGACGCTTTCCCCTACGACCGGCTGATCATCGACCCGACCGGCGATGTCAGCGCCGGCCTGACCGAGCGCGGCGTCCAGTACGCCCGGCTGACTGAGCCGATGCCCGTCCACTTCCCGCGGTCGGCCGAATCGGACCAGGTACCGGTGACCGCGGTCTACGTCCCGGACATGGGCTCGCCCGACGCCGAGGACGAGATGGACCGCGCACTCGGGCTGGGCCTGCGCAACCAGCGCACGTGCGTGTGGATCGACGAGATCGGCACCCTGACCCGCAATGGCAAGACCCCCCCGAACCTTCGCAGGGCACTGCATCACGGTCGGCACTCGCAGTTGACGCTGGTCATGTGCGGGCCGCGCCCGAAAGACATCGACCCGCTCTGCGTCTCGCAGGCGGATCACGTGTTCACGTTCGACACCCCGAACCCCATGGATCGCAAAAGGATCGCCGAGAACATCGGCTGGCCACCCGCGATGTTCGATCAGGCGGTCGCCGACCTGGGCGAACACGAATACCTCTGGTACAACGCGCGCGCCCATACGTTGACACAGATGCCGAAGTTCCCGCCGCGCCGCCGCGCCTACGCGGTCGGCCCGATGACGCAACCCACATTCTGATGGATCAGTTCGATCGGATTCTGGACGAGATCGCGGATCCGCTCGCCCGGTATCGGGCTCTGACGGTCGCCGGCGGGAAGGCCGCGGCTGTAGTGCTGCGGATCGCCGAAGCGCGCGGCGCCGCGGTGCGCCAGATGCACGATGACGGCAGGTCCTATGGCGAGATCGGCGAGCTGATCGGCCTGACTCGGCAACGGGCGTACCAACTCGCCATGTTGTCTACAAGCCGGCCTTGTGACGACAGGGTCACAGACGTTTGACCTGGTAGTAACAGGCCCGTTCTCCCGACGCTGCGGATGACACCCGGCGCGGCCGCCCATCTGCGGCCGTGCCCTTCCGCCGTCTCACGGGAGGCCTTATGCCGTCCGGCAAGACCATCGCCTGGACCGTCGCGATCGCGATCGCGGTCAATCTCGGTCTGGAGCACTACAAGGCCATGAAGGGCTAGTAGTGCGCCGACACCTGAGTTTCTGGTTGGCCGTCGCCGGCGTCTCCGTGCTGGCCAACTTCGCCCTCGAAGCGTTCGCCTCAGCCTCTCCCGGCCTGGCTCGCTTCACCGCCTTCGCTCACCGAGGAGCGTCCTGATGGCCCGACGCCGCGGGGCCTCCGCGACCCCGAGCAACACACCGACGATGACGATGCAGGGCATTGAGGTGCCCACCAGCAACGTCAACCCGAAAACGTTCTTCCAGCTCACCCGCCGGCAGAACATCGCGCAGCAGACGTTCACCTACGCCGGCCTGGGCCTGGTCGACCACGTCGAGATGCGGCAGGCCGGCATCATCGCCGGCGCGACCGTCAAGCTCGCCGGCTCGCTGGTGGTCGCTCCCGGCACCGGCACCGTCGCGTCCACGATGCGGTGGCCGTACAACGCGCTCAAGCTCGCCAAGTTCAGCGCGAACGGGCAGTCCAACCTGATCAACGCGTCCGGCGCGTCGCTCAAGTGCCGTGAGATCCAGCAGCGCGGCGACCTGACCGACCGCGGCGTCCCGGCGAACATCGGCGGCGCCTCCCCCGGCACCGTCGTGTATCAGGGCTCGATGAAGCTGTCCAACGAGGCGTGGGGCGTGGGCCAGAACGTCACCGCGATCGGCGCCGGCACCTACGACGTCGAGCTCGAATGGTGGATCCCGATCGCGCACGACAAGGTCACCCTGACCGGTGCGATCTTCGCGCAGACCTCCGCGACGAACCTGGATCTCGAACTGGACTGGGCCGCCCTGGGCGACCTGTTCACGATCACCGGCAACGCCACGGTCGCCCTGTCCGCAACCGTGATCGCCGAGACCGAGCTGTACACGATCCCCGAGGTCGGCAACGGCAACGTCGTGGTCCCGGACCTGTCCGTGTTCCACTCGCTGATCGAGTCGCGCTACACCTCGATCGGCAACACCGTGAACGAGATCCGGCTCGCGGGCCAGGGCGTGGGCAAGCAATTGCTGCGCGTGTACGGCCAGCTGTGGAACGGCGCCGGCGTCGGCGCGCCCCTGCCGGTGAACAACGTCAATTTCGGTCAGATCGGCTGGCGCTACGGCACCAACGACACCCCGGAGGTGTGGCCGGACGGACGCGCACAGGCCTACTGGCTGGAGAAGTTGACCAACGCCGACCTCTCCAGTATGCAGGGGTTCTTCGGGCTGGACTGGGTCAACGAGAACGCGTTCCGCGACTCGATCGACGAGGGCACCGCGACCGAGCTGCGCCTGGTGCTGGAGGTCCCCAGCGCTGTGACGCTGACGAACCCGGTGCTCACGTACACGCAGGAGATCATGACCATCGGTTCCGCTGCCTAAGGGGCCTGTCATGGATTTCGACCAGCTCAACCCCCAGACGCTCTACGGGATCAATCCCGGACGCGCGACCGCGTCCGCGCACGGCGGCGGCGGCGACACCCTGCCCAGCACGGACGCGATGACCGGCGACGGCGCCATGATCCCGTGGTCGCCGGACAGCCCCATTTTCTGGCTGGTGATCCTCGGCGGCGCCACCGTCCTAGGGATCATCGGCGCCTCCTTCGACGTGCGCGCGGGCAAGCGCCACGCCTCCGTGAAAGTAGGGGACTGACATGTCCGACGTGCAGGACACTCCGCCGGTCACGGCGGATAACCCGGCCCCGGCCGCCGTCGCCGCGCCGTTCGATCCGGCGTTCGCCGCGGCCCTCGCACAGGCCGTGGTCGCCGGCATGCAGGCGGCCAACCCGCCGGCGCCCGCGCCCGCGCCGACCCCGGCCGC
>JBOHCW010000558.1:0-2093 GCA_050725375.1 Actinocrinis sp.
CACCACGCCCGCCAGCACGAGCACGTTCACCGGCGGCGGCGGCTCGTCCGGCGGCGGCGGTGCCAGCGGAAGCTGGTAACGCACACCGGACACCGAGCACCGAGCACCGAGCACCACACGCGTCACAGCGCGGCGTACATGTACGGCTGAGGGACCGCCGACACGATTGGCGGTCCCTCAGCCGTGCCAGCTGTCGGCGCCGATGTCAGTCGTCGGCTTCGTTGTCGTCCGTGCTCCGCCGAGCGGCGGCGCGCGGAGCGGCGGAGCGGGGCGGGAACGTCTGCTGGTGGTCGCGCACGCGGCCGAGGATGTCGCCGAGTGCGTCCACGTCCGCCGCATCGAGCGGCGCGAACAGCGCCTGGCGGACCACCTCGACGTGACCGTCGAAGACCTTCTCCAGCACGTTCAGGCCGGCCCGCGTCGCCGTCACGATCACGCTGCGCTCGTCGTCGCGCGAGGGCGTGCGAACCAGGTAACCGGCCTTGACCAGCAGCGTCACCTGGTACGTCAGTCCACTGCGACTGTAGACGAGCCGGTCGGCGAGGTCCGTCATCCGCAGGCTGCGGTCGGGCGCCGAACGCAGCGCGGCGAGGATCTGGAACTGGACGTAGCTGATCCCGCCGTCGTCGCGTAACTGCTGCTCGACCGCGTGGTGCAGCACACTGCTCGCCTGCATCAGCGCGAAGTAGGCCGTCAGTTCGCGCGGCCCGAACGCGCCCTCGGCCCCGGCCGCGACCCGGTCGTTTCGGTCGGTGCCGTGCTCTTGGTCGTCGTCGCTTCCACTCACAGCCGAACAGTCTATTTGCGCGTGCGGAAAAATCTTCGGCGAAGTTCGGGCAACCGGGAATGCTTCGAATTCGCAGCATGTTCGGTACCGGTGACGGCGACGCGAGCCAGCCCGGTCCGGGGCCGACACAATGGGGAGCAACGATGAAGGCAGTTCGATTCCACGAGTTCGGCGGCACGGACGTCCTGCGGTACGAGGACGTCGAGCGGCCCGTTCCGGCAGCCGGCCAGGTACTGGTCGAGGTGGCGGCCACGACGTTCAACCCGGCCGACGCGAGTCTGCGCGCGGGCGCGTTCCGGGACGTATTCCCGGTCGCGCTCCCGCACACCCTCGGCCTCGACGTCGCCGGACGCATCGCCGAGCTCGGCGAGGGCGTGACCGGCTGGTCGGTCGGCGACGCGGTGTTCGGCTGGATTCCGATCACGATCGACGGCGCGGCCGCCGAGTACGTCGCGGTCTCCGCCGACCTGCTCGCCGCCGCACCCGGCGCGATCCCGCTCGCTCAGGCCGCCGCGCTGCCGACCGGCGGGCTGACCGCCTGGCAGGCGCTGTTCGAGCAGGCCGACCTGCGGGCAGGACAGCGCATCCTGATCAACGGCGCGGGCGGCGGCGTCGGCGGCGTGGCCGTGCAGCTGGCGAAGGACGCGGGCGCGTACGTCATCGCGACCGCGAGCCCGCGCAGTGCCGCGGCGATCCGCGGGCTGGGAGCGGACGAGGTCGTCGACTACACCTCGGCGAAGCTCGCCGACGCGCTGACCGAACCGGTCGACGTCGTGTTCAACCTGGTCGCGCAGCCGCCGGAGCAGCTGGCCGAGCTGGCCGGCCTGGTACGCCCCGGCGGTGTGATCGTCTCGATCACGGCCCCGGTCCCGGTCGCCGAGGACAGCGACGTGCGCTCCGTCCGCCACGGCATGCGCCCGGACGCGGCGCAGCTCGCGGCCATCGCGGCGAAGGCGGACGCGGGCACCCTGCGTCCGGACGTGAGCGTCACGTATCCGCTCTCTGATGTGGCCGAGGTGCACCGGCTGCACGAGGCGGGCGAGATCCGCGGCAAGGTCCTGATCACCGTCAAGGCATAGCAGGACAGTGGGCAGATACGCGCGTGGCGCGGCCGGAATCCGTCCGGCCGCGCCGTCGTTCGCGGCGTCGGGGAGACTGTGGGCATGGAGTTCTTCTGCTACCACCGCGACCGGCCCGGTTCCCGCGTGTTGCGCGAGGAAATGCTGGAGGAGCACTGGTCCTACATGGACCGATTCGCGCAGCGGATGATCGCCCGGGGGCCGACGCTCGCCGACGACGGCGACAC
>JBOHCW010000559.1:0-2413 GCA_050725375.1 Actinocrinis sp.
GTGTCGCCCGGGGACACGCACGCTCGCGCCGGAAAGCGGCATCAGCGGGCGAACATCAGCGCCCGCTTGACCTCCTGAATCGCCTTGGTCACCTCGATGCCGCGCGGGCAGGCCTCGGTGCAGTTGAACGTGGTGCGGCAGCGCCAGACGCCCTCGCGCTCGTTGAGGATCTCCAGGCGCTCGTCGGCGGCGTCGTCGCGGGAGTCGAAGATGAAGCGGTGGGCGTTGACGATCGCGGCCGGGCCGAAGTACTGGCCGTCGGTCCAGAAGACCGGGCAGGACGTGGTGCAGGCCGCGCAGAGGATGCATTTGGTCGTGTCGTCGAAGCGTTCGCGCTCGCGTTGGGACTGGATGCGCTCTTTGGACGGCGCGTTGCCCTTGGCGATCAGGAACGGCTTGATGTCCCGGTAGGCCTGAAGGAACGGCTCCATGTCGACGACCAGGTCCTTGACGACCGGCAGTCCCTGGATCGGCTCGACGGTGATCGGCTTGGCCGCCTTGGTCTTCTTGTCGAAGGACACCAGGTCCTTGACCAGGGACTTGCACGCCAGCCGGTTGCGGCCGTTGATGCGCATCGCGTCGGAGCCGCACACACCGTGGGCGCAGGAGCGGCGGAAGGTCAGCGTGCCGTCCTGCTCCCACTTGACCGCGTGCAGCGCGTCGAGGATGCGCCAGGTCGGCAGCGCCTCGACCTGGAACTCGTCCCAGCGGGACTCGTCCGTGTCGGGGTCGTACCGGCGGATCTGGAGCGTGAGGGTGAGGAACTTCGGGGCCGCCGGGTCGGTGGCGGCGTCTGACGCGCCGTCGGCGGGGCGGTCCAGGGTCGCGGAGGCGGCGGCGGATGCGGATGCGGGGGCCATCAGTACTTACGCTCCATCGGCTGGTAGCGGGTGACCACGACGGGCTTCGAGCCGAGGCGGATGTCGTACGACCCGTCCTGCCGGACCTCGCGGTACGCCATCGTGTGCTTCATGAAGTTCTCGTCGTCCCGCTTCTGGTAGTCCTCGCGCGCGTGGCCGCCGCGCGACTCCTTGCGGTTGCGCGCGCCGACGACCAGCACCTCGGCCAGGTCGAGCAGGAAGCCGAGCTCGACCGCCTCCAGCAGGTCGGTGTTGAACCGCTTGCCCTTGTCCTGCACCGCGACGTTCTTGTACCTGGCCTGTAGCGCCTTTACGTCCTCGTAGGCCTGCTTAAGCGTCGTTTCGTTGCGGTAGACCCCGGCGTTGCTGTCCATCGTCTCCTGCAGGTCCCTGCGGATGTGCGCGACCTTCTCGGCACCGGTGGCGGTGCGCAGGTTCTCGATCAGCGCGACGACGTACGCCGCCGGGTTCTCCGGCAGCTCCGGCAGCTCGGCGGTCGCGGCGAACTGCGCCGCGGCGAGGCCGGCGCGGCGGCCGAAGACGTTGATGTCCAGCAGGCTGTTGGTGCCGAGGCGGTTCGAGCCGTGCACGGACACGCACGCGACCTCGCCGGCCGCGTACAGGCCCGGTACGACGGTGTTGCTGTCGCACAGGACCTCGGCCTGGACGTTGGTCGGCACGCCGCCCATCGCGTAGTGCGCGGTCGGGTAGACGGGCACCAGCTCGGTGGTAGGCTCGACACCGAGGTAGGTGCGCGCGAACTCGGTGATGTCCGGCAGCTTCTCCTCGATCTGCGCGGCCGGAAGATGCGTCAGGTCGAGGTACACGTAGTCCTTGTGCGGGCCGGCGCCGCGGCCCTCGCGCACCTCCAGGACCATCGAGCGGGCCACGATGTCACGCGGCGCCAGGTCCTTGATCGTGGGCGCGTAACGCTCCATGAAACGCTCGCCGTCCGCGTTGCGCAGGATGCCGCCCTCGCCGCGCGCGCCCTCGGTGAGCAGGATGCCGAGGCCGGCCAGGCCGGTCGGGTGGAACTGGTAGAACTCCATGTCCTCCAGCGGCAGGCCCTTGCGCCAGATGATGCCCATGCCGTCGCCGGTCAGGGTGTGCGCGTTGGAGGTGGTCTTGAACACCTTGCCGAAGCCGCCGGTGGCGAAGATGACCGCCTTGGCGCGGAACACGTGGATCTCGCCGGTGGCCAGCTCGTAGGAGACCACGCCCGCCGTCTTGCGCACGCCGTCCGCGTCCGGCTCGGACAGCAGCAGGTCCAGGACGTAGTACTCGTTGTAGAACTCGATGCCCTCCTTGACGCAGTTCTGATAAAGCGTCTGGAGGATCATGTGACCGGTGCGGTCGGCCGCATAGCAGGAGCGGCGGACAGCCGCCTCGCCGTGGTTGCGGGTGTGGCCGCCGAAGCGGCGCTGGTCGATCCTGCCCTCGG
Organism: Actinocrinis sp.; assembly: GCA_050725375.1. Classification (GTDB taxonomy): domain Bacteria; phylum Actinomycetota; class Actinomycetes; order Streptomycetales; family Catenulisporaceae; genus Actinocrinis. Next base: position 2,302 of record JBOHCW010000559.1, read on the forward strand.
GCGTGCGGTTGAACGGCAGCCCGAAGTGCTCCAGCTCGATGACCGCGTCGACCGCCTCCCGGCACATGATCTCCGCCGCCGGCTGGTCGACCAGGTAGTCGCCGCCCTTCAC
>JBOHCW010000560.1:0-3046 GCA_050725375.1 Actinocrinis sp.
GACCAGCCGGTACGCCAGTTTGCGCAGCGCGACCTGGACCGGGCCCGACAGCGCGAACGCGCGCTCCTGGCGCAGCTGGATCTCCCGGGACGCGTTGACCGACGCCTCGCGTCCGCGCTGGAACCGCAGCGTCGCGCGGTCCACCGCCGCGGCCTGGTCGGGGCGGGCCAGCGCGCCGGCCAGCATCGGCGCGAGGGTGACCGAGTCGAGCAGCGCGTGGTTGACGCCCTGGCCCAGGATCGGGGTCAGCGTGTGCGCGGCGTCGCCGATCAGCACCAGGCCGGGGATCGACCAGCGCGGCACGATCGTGGTGAAGATGTCCAGCATCGAGGTGCCCGACCAGCCGGTCACGTGCTCGCGCACAGCCGCGGACAGCTCGGGGGCCAGCTCGTCGACCCGCTCGTGCAGCGCGCCGATGCCGCGCCGGCGCAGCTCCCGCAGCTCGCCCTTCGGGATGTTGAAGCCGACCCGGATCTGGTCCGGCACCGTCGGCATGAAGACGCAGTGACGCCCCGCGAGCAGGCTGACGCGGTATGTGTGCGCGTCCCACGAAGAAGGCAGCGGAATCTTGAACCAGACGAAGTCGCGCTCCAGCGGCAGCTTCTGGTAGGGGATGGCGGCCAGCTCGCGGATCTTGCTGAACCGGCCGTCCGCGGCCACCGTCAGCGTCGCGTGCACCTCGAAGGGGCCGTCAGGACCCTGGCACACGACGCCGGCGATCCGGCCGTCCCCGTCCCGCAGCAGCTCGACCGCGGTGGCCCTGCGGATCAGGCGGAACGAGGACAGCGCCGCCGCCTGCTCGGCGATCGCGTTCAGCAGCGGCGGCTGCGGCAGCTCGGTCGGGTACGGGCACGGCAGGTCGAACAGGGTGAAGTCGGTGGCCAGCACCGTGCGCCCGCCGTCGCGCACCTCCATCCGCGTGGTCTCCAGCGTGTGCTCGCGCACCCGCTCGTACAGCCCGAGGCCCTGCAGGATCCAGACCGAGTCGGGCGAGATAGCCTCGCCGCGAAACGAGCGCTCGAAGTGCCCGCTCTGCTCCAGCACGATCACCTGCCGGCCCCGCTTGGCCAGCTCAAGGCCGAGGGTCAGCCCGGCCGGGCCGCCGCCGACGACGACCACCTCGGTATGCAGCTCCCCGCTCAAAACGCGCCCCTTTCCGGAATCTCACAACATCGTGAGACTGCGTTTCGCACCTAAAGCAACACTTGTCCGGGTCATGGCCGTCAGGCCTCGAATGAACGGTTGCTCAGCCCTCGAAGGAACCGACCACCCAGATGCCGGGGCGCGCCTCGACCGCCTGCGGGGTCCACGGCTCGCGCGGGTCCGACCAGTCCACCGCCTTCTCCAGGATCCAGGCCCGGGTCCGGTTGGCGAACTGGGTCCAGCGCCGGTCGCCCAGCCGCTCGGCGCACTCGGCGAAGGCGGCGAAGCCGTTCAGCGCCGGCTCGGCCCGGCCACACTGCAGTTCGACCACCGCCAGACCGCGCAGCGCGTCGGCCCGGCCGCGCTCGTCGCCGGCGTCCGCGCACTGTCCGAGCGCGTCGGCGAAGGTCTTCGCCGCCAGCGGCGCGTCGCCCTCGCTCAGCTGCACGTCGGCCAGCCCGGTCAGGCAGCGCGCGGCGCCGGCCTGGTCGCGCGCGGACAGGTACAGCGCGCGGGCGTCCTCGTAGTGCATCGCCGCCTGCCGGACCCGCTGCTGCTGCCAGGCCAGGTCGCCCATCGAGCGCAGGATCGCCGCCTCGGCCGGCGCGTTGTGCTCGCGCCGGGCCGCGTCCAGGGCCAGCGCGTGGGTCTCGGCCCACTCCGCCCAGGCCGCCCTGGCGTCGAAGTAGCCTGACAAACTTTCCGCCAGTTGCCAGGTCAGCGGCCACAGCCCCGCGCCGTGCGCCCGGCGCACCGCGTCGACCAGGCCGGGGCCCTCCTCCTGGAACCAGTGCACCGGGGTGGCGCCGACCACCTCGGCCGCGTTCGCCAGCGCGTCCGGCGAGCCGGTGCCGTAGCGCGCCTCGTAATCGACGCGGCCGGGCGTGAGCATCGCGTCGGCGTGCCGGGCCACGGTCAGGCAGGCGCCGCACAGCCGCTCGATCGCGGCGGTCACCGTGATCGGGTCGTCGGCGGAGAGCAGTTCGAGCGCGAGCGCCCGCAGCAGCCGGTGGTAGCCGTAGCGCAGCGGGTATTCGCGCGCCGACTGGCGTACCTCCAGCAGATACGACTGGAGCAGCTGGTCCACGATCCGCTCGGTGTGCGGCGGCGTGTCGTCCAGCAGCGCCGCGGCGCTCCACAGGGCGAAGCTCGGCACCGGCGCCAGCGCCAGCAGCCGGAACGCCCACTGGTACGCCGGATCCGACTCGCGGTAGCCGACCAGCAGGCTCGCGCGCACGTCCAGGTCGCCGGCCACCAGTTCGGCCAGCCCGGCGCCCTCGCCGTCCAGCCGCTGCGAGAGCGCCGTGGCGCTCCAGTGCGGCCGCGCCGCGAGCCCGGCCCCGGCCACGCGCAGGCCGAGCGGCAGGTAGCCGCACAGCCGCGCTATGTCCAGCGCCGCCTCGGGATCGTCGGTGATGCGCGAGCCGACGATCTCCTCCAGCAGCTGCTGGGCCTCCTTCGGCTTGAGCACGTCGAGCACCAGGTGCCGCGCGCCGTCGAGCCCCGCCAGGGTGCGGCGCGTGGTCATCAGCACGAACACGCCGGGGATCGCGGCCAGCAGTGGCCTGACCTGCTCCTCGGAGGCCACGTCGTCCAGGATCACCAGGAGCCTGCGATTGCGGGCCAGCCGCTGCAACCGGTCCGCCGCGTCCTGCGCGGACTCGACCGGCTCGACCGCCTCGGTGCCGGTGCCGGTGCCGGTGCCTGACGCCGTGCCCTCGCCGCCGTCCTGGTCAGGGCCCTGCTCCAGTCGGTGCAGTACCCGTGCGATCACCTCGTGCGGCTCCAGCGCCATGCCCTGCGCGCCGCGCAGCTGCACGAACACCCGGCCCTGCGGGAACACCTCGGCCGCGCGCCGGGCCAGCTCCACCGCCAGGGTGGTCTTGCCCACCCCGGCCCGGCC
>JBOHCW010000561.1:0-9205 GCA_050725375.1 Actinocrinis sp.
GAACATGAGAGGCCTGTAACGCAAAAGAAACGGACGCCCACCTGGAGCGGTGAACGGCTGGACGAGATTGGTGCCCTGGGTGGGATTCGAACCCACACTGTACGGTGTTTGAGACCGTCCTCTCTGCCATTGGAGTACCAGGGCGGGCCCGTGGACGCAGCATACCGGATGGTGGAGGGTTCCCGACCGGGGGTTTGCGGTCCTCTAAACTGGGGGCCGGAACCGAACGCCGATGACGCGAGGACGACGAGGGGCTGCCAGATGACCGCGGACGACAAGGGCCAGGCGCGCAAGCGGGTGGTGATCGCCGAGGACGAGGCGCTGATCCGGATGGACCTCGCCGAGATGCTCGAAGAGGAGGGCTACGAGGTCGTCGGGCAGGCCGAGAACGGCGAGGCGGCGGTGAAGCTGGCCACGGAGCACCGCCCGGACCTGGTGATACTGGACGTGAAGATGCCGATCCTGGACGGCATCTCGGCGGCCGAGCAGATCGGCGCGGAGAAGATCGCGCCGGTGCTGATGCTCACCGCGTTCTCCCAGCGCGAGCTGGTCGAGCGGGCGCGGGACGCCGGGGCGATGGCGTACCTGGTCAAGCCGTTCTCGAAGGCGGACCTGGTGCCGGCGATCGAGATGGCCACCTCCCGCTACGAGGAGCTGCGCGCGCTGGAGAACGAGGTGGCCGACCTCGCCGCCCGCTTCGAGACGCGCAAGCTGGTCGACCGGGCCAAGGGCCTGCTGCAGGCGCAGCTGGGGATGACCGAGCCGGAGGCGTTCCGGTGGATCCAGAAGACCTCGATGGACCGGCGGCTGACCATGCGCGAGGTAGCGCAGGCGGTCGTGGACGGGACCGGCGCGCCGAAGCCCGACGGCGAGCCGGCGGAGAAGCCCGAGAGCTGAGCGGACGCGTCGAGCCCTCACCAGGTAGCCGACGCGGCGTCGGGAAACCGGGTCCAGACGGTAACGGTAAGGCAAAGCGGCTGACGGGCTGATTTCGCCCGGCGTTGACCTCGCGAAACGTTGAGGGGCGGGCCCGGTTCGGGTCCGCCCCTCGTGTGTCGCCGGGTGTTCGGGCGTCGCTTTCCGACCCGTCAGAGCACTTTGGACAGGAACGAGCGGGTCCGCTCGTGCCGCGGGGCGGCCAGGACGTCGCGCGGGTTGCCGGTCTCGACGACCACGCCGTCGTCCATGAACACCAGCGAGTCGCCGACCTCGCGCGCGAAGCCCATCTCGTGGGTGACCACGATCATGGTCATGCCGTCGTCGGCCAGCTGCCGCATGACCGCCAGCACGTCGCCGACCAGCTCGGGGTCCAGCGCCGAGGTCGGCTCGTCGAACAGCATCAGCTTCGGGCGCATCGCCAGGGCCCGGGCGATCGCGACCCGCTGCTGCTGTCCGCCGGACAGCTGGTTCGGGTACGCCCCGGCCCGCTCGGCCAGGCCCACCTTCGCCAGCAGTTCGCGGGCGTGGGCCCGGGCGGCCTCACGGCCCTCGCGCTTGACCCGGATCGGCGCCTCGACGATGTTCTCCAGCGCGGTCATGTGCGGGAACAGGTTGAAGCGCTGGAAGACCATGCCGATCTCGGTGCGCTGCCGGGCGACCTCGCGCTCGTGCAGCTCGTGCAGCCGGTCGCCGCCCTCGCGGTAGCCGACCAGGGCGCCGTCGACGGACAGCCGGCCCGCGCTGATCTTCTCCAGGTGGTTGATGCAGCGCAGGAAGGTCGACTTGCCCGAGCCGGAGGGGCCGATCAGGCACATGACCTCGCCCGGCAGCACCTTGAGCGAGATGCCCTTGAGCACCTCGACCCGGCCGTACGACTTGTGCACCTCGACGGCGTCGACCATCGGCGCGACGGGCGTCGTCGTACTCGTACTCGTACTCGCACCTGTGCTTGTGCCGGTGTCGGCGGCCGTGCCCGCCTCCGGCGCCTGCGCGGCATCTGCGGGTTCTGACATGCTCACGCCGCGCCTCCCGCCGGCCGTCGGTTCGGGTTCGCGTGTGCGGGCCAGAAGTGCTGCACGAAGAACGCGCGCAGCTTCTGCGGCGGGGTCGGCGGCGGCTGGCGGGTCGAGCCGCGGGCGAAGTGCCGCTCCAGGTAGTACTGGCCGACCGTCAGGATCGAGGTCATCACCAGGTACCAGATCGAGGCCACCACCAGCAGCGGGATGATCTTGTAGTTGGCGTTGTAGATCCGCTGCACCGACACCAGCAGGTCGAAGCCGGAGACCACCGAGACCAGCGAGGTGTTCTTCAGCATCGAGATGGTCTCGTTGCCGGTCGGCGGGATGATCACCCGCATCGCCTGCGGCAGCACGACCCGGCGCATGATCAGCAGTCTGCGCATGCCGAGCGCGCAGGCCGCCTCGCTCTGGCCCTCGTCCACCGACAGGATGCCGGCGCGCACGATCTCCGACATGTACGCCGCCTCGTTCAGGCCAAGGCCCAGCAGCGACGCGGCGAACGGGGTGATCAGCGTGGTCGTCGACCAGGTGTGGAAGCCCGGACCGAACGGCACGCCGAGCGAGATCGTCGGGAACAGCGCGGCGATGTTGTACCAGAAGAACAGCTGGACCAGCAGCGGGGTGCCGCGGAAGAACCAGATGTAGCCCCAGGCCGAGGCCGAGACGATCGGATTGTCGGACAGCCGCATCACGGCCAGCACCGCGCCGCCCACGATGCCGATGATCATGGCCAGCAGGGTCAGCCAGAGGGTGGCGGCCACGCCGTGCAGGACCTGGTCGTTGAACAGGAACTGCCTGATGATCCAGCCCTGCCACCGGGGGTTGGTGGCCAGGTTGTGCACCAGCATCGCCGCCAGCACCGCGATGATCACCGCGGCGACCCACCGGCCGGGATGGCGCACCGGTACGGCCCGGATCGCTTCGGGCCGTACCCGCTCGGCGACCTGCGCCGGGCCAGTTTGCTCGCTCACGTACCGCTCAGCTCGTCGCGCCGTTGATCACCGGGTTGGTGATCGCGCCGTCCTGGATGCCCCACTTGGTCATGATCTTCGTGTACTGGCCGTCGGCGATCAGAGCCTTGAGGCCGGCGAGCACCGCGGGCGCCATGCCGTTGCCCTTCGGGATCGCGATGCCGTAGGGCGCGGTGCCGTAGGGCGCGCCGGTGATGACGAACGCGCCGCTGGACTGCTTGGCCGCGTACGCCGCGACCGGCGAGTCGGCCAGCACGCCGTCCGCGCGGCCGCTGGACAGCGCCAGGTTCGCGCCGTTCTGGTCGTCGAAGGACAGGCCGGTGACCGCGGGCTTGCCGGCGGTCCTGCACGCCGCGGTGTCGGCCGGGATGTCGCCGCTCTCCTGGATGGTGCCCTTCTCCACGGCCAGCTTCTTGCCGCACAGCGACAGGTCGTTGGGCTTGAGGCCCTCGGGGTTGCCGGCCTTGACCATCAGGGAACTGCCGGCCGAGAAGTAGGTCACGAAGTCGACCGTCTGCTCGCGCTTCTTGGTGTCGGTGAAGGAGGACATGCCCAGGTCGTACTTGCTGGAGGCCAGGCCCGAGATGATGCTGTCGAAGGTCACGTTCTGCATCTGGACCTTGAGGCCGAGCTCGGTGCCGAGGGCGGTGGCCAGATCGACGTCCATGCCGATGATGGTCTTGCCGTCCGTGTCGAAGAACTCGTTCGGCGCGTACGACGCGTCGGCGGCGATGATCAGCGTGCCCTTGGACTTCACGTCGGCCGGCACCAGCGCCTTGGGATCGGACGAACCGGAGCCGGCGGTCGGGCTCGAGCCGCCACCGCCGGATCCGGCGGAGGTGGCCGGGTTACTCGCGCAGCCGGCGGCGAGCAGGACGCTGGCGGCGAGCGCGGCGGTGGCCGCGGCGGCGCGGCGGCCGAGGAGCTGTGGCATGGATGAGACCGCTTCCTTCTGGGGTCGAACTGTGGTGCCGCATGGTTTCACTTGTGATATCACGACCGGAAGAACCGTGTTCATCTTGTTGCCTCGCCGACCACCGGATCGAGCGTTGAGCGGTGATGTTATCCGATTTGTGATCTCTGATGATCTTTGCGGGCTTTGTCGGGCGCGCCGCCGGCCGCGCGACTCGAACGGCTTACCCCGACCGGGTGAAGCCGAAGGCCACAGGCGGGCGGCGCGGCCGCGTCCAAGATCAGCCGCGGATCGATGGATGACGCTCGCCGGTGGCGCCGGGACACCCGAATTTCACATAACGAGACGATCAAGTGTAGAGCAAACCCCTGCCGTCGCCGCAGGAGGCGCACTACTCTTCCCGGCAATCCAACGGATTCGCCTACGAGGCTTGGTCGGAGAGGCAGGGGGCGAGAACCCCTCCGCCGCCTTCGGTGCCCTGCCACCAACGAGGGAGAGACGTTTATGCGAAGCACTTCGCTCTACAAAGTGAGCGCGGTCGTGGTTGTGGGTGCTTTGGCACTGGCCGGGTGCGGTTCGCGGGGCGGCGGCACCACCAGCGGCAGCAGCGGCACGACCGGCGGGACCAGCGGCGGCACCGTCGTGGAGATCGGCGTGGACGCGCCGCTGACCGGCTCGCTGGCCGCGCTGGGCCTGGGCATCCGCAACTCCGCGGACCTCGCGGTCAACACCGCGAACAAGACGGGCGAGGTGCCGGGCGTCACCTTCAAGCTGGTGCCCAAGGACGACCAGGCGAACCCGACCGTCGGCCAGCAGAACGCGACCGCGCTGGTCGCGGACAGCGCGGTGGTCGGCGTGGTCGGCCCGCTGAACTCCAGCGTCGGCCAGTCGATGCAGAAGGTCTTCGACGACGCGAACGTCACCGAGGTCTCCCCGGCCAACACCAACCCGTCGCTGACGCAGGGCGCGAACTGGCAGACCGCGAAGGCGCGGCCGTACAAGTCGTACTTCCGCACCGCGACCACCGACGCGATCCAGGGTCCGTTCGCGGCCGACTACGTGTACAACGACCTGAAGCTCACCAAGGTCGCCACGGTCAACGACGGCAAGACCTACGGCGCCGGACTGGTGCAGACCTTCGCCACCGAGTTCAAGAAGCTCGGCGGCACGGTCGTGCTGGCGCAGACGACCTCTGACACGACCACGGACTTCTCCGCGGTGGTCAGCGCCGTGAAGTCCTCGGGCGCGCAGCTGCTGTACTACGGCGGCGAGTACCCGGCGGCGGCCCCGCTGTCCAAGCAGCTCAAGGCCGGCGGCGTGAGCATCCCCGACATGGGCGGCGACGGCGTCTACGACCCGACCTACATCAAGCTGGCCGGCACGGCCGCCAACGGCGACTTCTGCACCTCGGTCGGCGCGCCGGTCGACTCGCTGGCCTCGGCGAAGACGTTCATCACCAACTACAAGGCGGGCGGCTACTCCGACGCGTACTCGGCGTACGGCGGCTACTCGTACGACTCGACCTGGGCGCTGATCGAGGCGGTCAAGGCGGTCGTGAGCGCCAACGGCGGCAAGGTGCCGAGCGCCTCGTCCGACTTCCGGCAGAAGGTCGAGGCGGCCGAGCAGAACGTGTCCTTCGACGGCGTGACCGGGCACGTGTCCTTCGACCAGTACGGCGACACGACCAACAAGCAGCTGACCATGTACAAGGTGGAGAACGGCGCCTGGGACAACGGAATCAAGGTCGGCACGTTCAACGGCTGACACTAGACACGCAGGCGAGGAACTGATTTCGTGCGCGGGGGGCGGCTACCACAGCGCCCCCCGCGCCGCCTTATGTCTTCTAGCGCAGTACTTTCGTCCGCCTCCGCTATCGTCCCCACCCGGAAGGACGCCCCGTGACAACCACGGTCTTCCTTCAGCTGGTGACCAACGGCATCGTGCTCGGCTCGATGTACGGTCTGATCGCCGTCGGCTACACCATGGTCTACGGCATCATCCAGCTGATCAACTTCGCCCACGGCGAGATCTTCATGCTCGGCGGCTTCGGCGCACTCGCCGTGTACCTGTGGATCCCCTGGGTCCAGCATCTGCCACTGCTCGGCGCGCTGCCGATCATGCTCGTCGGCGGGATGCTGATCTCGGTCCTGTTCTCCGTGGCGGCCGAGCGCTTCGCCTACAGACCTCTGAGAAACGCCCCCCGGCTGGCCCCGCTGATCACCGCGATCGGCCTGTCGATCTTCTTCCAGCAGCTGGTGTTCCTGTGGTTCCCGCAGCCCGGCGGCGGCAAGGTGACCCTCGGGGTCAACGCGCCGGTGCAGTTCCCGACCTTCACGCACAAGGCGTTCGACCTCGGCGGGGTGCTGATCCAGCCGGCCGACCTGCTGACCGTGATCCTCGCGGTGATCGGCATGGCGGCACTGGCCTACTTCGTGGCGCGCACGCGCACCGGCCGGGCCATGCAGGCGACCGCTCAGGACCCTGACACGGCGCGGCTGATGGGCATCAACACCGACAAGGTCATCGTGATCGCGTTCGCGGTCGGCGGCGCGCTGGCGGCGGTCGCGGCGATGACGCAGGGCCTGCGCTACGGCCAGCTGACCTTCGACATGGGCTTCGTCGGCGGCCTCAAGGCGTTCACCGCCGCCGTGCTCGGCGGAATCGGCAACGTGTACGGCGCGATGGTCGGCGGGCTCGTGCTCGGCCTGGCGGAGCAGCTGTCGACCGGCATCCTGTCGCACTACCACGCGACGCAGCAGTTCGGCACCGCGTGGCAGGACGTGTGGGCGTTCGTGCTGCTGATCATCGTCCTGCTGGTCAGGCCGCAGGGCCTGCTCGGCGAGCGCGTGGCGGACAGGGCGTGAGCGAGATGAGCGAGAACCTCGATGTGCCCGAGTGGGGCAGGAACGCCGTTCCCTCCGCGCCCGAATCCGCCGCGCCGCAGGGCGAGCGGCCGACCGTCAACCCGGTGATCGCCAAGGCGGTCGTGGGCGTGGGCGCGCTCGCCTCGATCGCCTCCGCGTTCCTGGCCTGGACCTGGACGCCGAACTTCCCCGGCGACCTGTCGGTCAGCGGCTATCCGGGCGGCAACCAGTGGATCACACTGGTCACCGGCGTCATGCTGCTGATCGCCACCGCCGCCGCCTTCGGGGTGCCCGGCCTGCGCTGGCTCACCCCGCGCGGGTATGTCAGGCTACTGCAGGGCCTGGCGCTGGCGAACCTCGCGTCCACCTGGTACGTCCTGATCGCCATCGTCGTCGAACTCAAGGGCATCGCGAACTTCGTGACCGGGTCCTGGGTCGCCGGGATCGCGACGCTGATCCCGGTGCTGGGCGCGTTCCTGCTGATCGACGACAAGCACGAGGCGGCCAAGCCCGCCCGTACGCCGAGGTGGCTGCAGATCGCGGTGATCTTCGTCGCCGTCGTCGCCGGCATGTTCGTCGCCGACTACGGCATCAGCACCGGCTACGCCGAGGAGTTCCTCGGCTTCGCCTTCGCGATCGGCTTCGCCGCCTGGGGACTGGCTTCCAGCGGCGTGTTGAACCGGCTGACCGGGTTCACCGCGGCCAACCGGGCGGCGACCGCGGTCGCCGCCTTCGTCGCGGCGCTGATCTTCGTGTTCGCCCAGACCACCGACCAGTACAACAACCTCGCCGACGACGTCCTGATCCTGGCGACCGTCGCCCTGGGCCTGAACATCGTGGTCGGCCTGGCCGGCCTGCTCGACCTCGGATACGTCGCGTTCCTCGGCGTCGGCTCGTACACGGCCGCGCTGGTGTCCGGCACGGCGGCGTCACGGTTCCACGTCGCGTACCCGTTCTGGGCGCAGGTGCTGCTGGGCATCGCGGTGGCGCTGATCGCCGGTGTGATCATCGGTGCGCCGACGCTGCGACTGCGCGGCGACTACCTCGCGATCGTCACGCTCGGCTTCGGTGAGATCTTCCGGATCGTGGTCAACAACCTCAACGGCCAGTCGGGTCCCAACCTGACCAACGGCCCCGAGGGCGTCTACGGCGTGCCCGACCTGACCCTGTTCGGGTACAAGTTCGACAAGGCGCACCAGCTGTTCGGCGTCACGTTCAACAAGTTCGGCAACTACTACCTGCTGCTCGTGGTCGCCATCGCGATCGTGATCTTCATCTTCGCCCGGGTCAACGACTCGCGGATCGGCCGCGCGTGGGTGGCCATCCGGGAGGACGAGACGGCGGCGGGCGCGATGGGCATCAACGGCTTCCGGTTCAAGCTGCTGGCCTTCGCGCTCGGCGCGGGCCTGGCCGGATTCGCCGGCACGATCAACGCGCACATCCTCAACACCGTGACACCGGACCAGTACATGTTCTCGGCCACCTCGCCGCCCAACTCGGCGTTCCTGCTGGCGGCCGTGGTGCTCGGCGGAATGGGCACGATCAGCGGCCCGCTGCTCGGCGCGGCGCTGCTGTACCTGATCCCGTTCAAGCTGCAGTTCTTCCACAACAAGCAGCTTCTGCTGTTCGGTCTCGCGCTGATCCTGATGATGCGCTTCCGGCCGGAGGGCCTGGTGCCCAGCCGGCGCCGGCAGCTGGAGTTCCACGACGAGCAGATCGCCGAGGCCGAGGCCCAGCAGGCCGTCCTGGCCGACGTCGAAGAAGCGGGGGCGACGGCGTGACCACCAGCACGATGACCGAGACGACCGGCGCGCGGCCGGGCACCGGCACGGTGCTCGAAGCGCGCGGCGTGACCATGCGCTTCGGCGGCCTGACCGCCGTGGACGAGGTCGACCTGACGGTGGGCGAGCGGGAGATCGTCGGGCTGATCGGCCCGAACGGCGCCGGGAAGACCACCTTCTTCAACTGCCTGACCGGCCTGTACGTGCCGACCGCGGGCGAGGTGCGGTATCAGGGCTCGGTGCTGCCGGCCAAGCCGTTCAAGGTGACCCAGGCCGGCATCGCGCGCACCTTCCAGAACATCCGGCTGTTCGCGAACATGACGGTGCTGGAGAACGTCATGGTCGGCCGGCACACCCGCTCCAAGGAGGGGCTGTGGTCGGCGATCGGCCGCGGCCCGCGCTACCGGGCGGCCGAGCGCGACGCGCGGGAGAACGCGCACGAGCTGCTGGACTTCCTGGGCATCGGCCGGCACTCCGGCTCGCTGGCGCGCAACCTGCCCTACGGCGACCAGCGCAAGCTGGAGATCGCCCGGGCGATGGCCAGCGACCCGGGGCTGATCCTGCTGGACGAGCCGACCGCGGGCATGAACCCGCAGGAGACCCGGGCCACCCAGGAGGTCGTGTTCAAGATCCGCGAGCGCGGCCTGGCCGTGGTCGTGATCGAGCACGACATGCGGTTCATCTTCGGGCTCTGCGACCGGGTGGCCGTGCTGGTGCA
>JBOHCW010000562.1:0-4499 GCA_050725375.1 Actinocrinis sp.
GCCGGGTACCGCGCCGCCCGGCGGTGCGCGGCGCGGGCAGCCGCGGCGCACCGGCGAAGATCCTTCGCAGCCGGTCGAGCTGCACGTCGAGGTCCACGCCGCGCCGCTCGACCAGGCCGTCGGTGAACATCGAGAGGTAGGACCCCGGCGGCATCGCGATGCACGCCTCCTGCCAGGTCCACTCGCCGGTGCCGAGCGGCGGGCCGGCGGCCGCGTCGAGTTCGACGACGGAGCCGTCCGGCAGCCGCAGCATCGGTGCGAGATGTCCGGCGCTGGAGTACGTCAGCACGTGGTCGTCGGGGTCGTAGACCGCGTACACGGCCGTGGCCAGCGCACCGAAGTCGCAGGCCCCCGCGCTGGCCGAGCCCTCGGCGTACGCGACGCCCTCCAGTTCGGCGGCGTGCCGGTCGAGGTGGAGCAGCAGCTCGCCGGGCGGCAGATTTGCCGCCGCGTACGCGCGTACGGCCGCCCGCAACTGGCCCATGACCGCGGCGGCGTGCACACCGCGGCCCATGACGTCGCCCATCACGAATGCGGTACGCCCCGCGCCGAGCGGGATCACGTCGTACCAGTCGCCGCCGACCTGGAACTCGCCGGGCTCGATGCCGCGCCGCCACACGTCCTCGGGATCCGACGGGTCGTCAGCCGCGCCGGGCAGGTAGACGCCTGCGATGCGCAGGTCATCGGGCTGCGACAACCGCTGCGGCAACAACGAGCGCTGCAACGCGACGGCCGCGTACCTGTGGCGCTGCTCGCCCGCACGCAGCCGGTCCACGGCCGCGACCTGATCCGTGCAGTCGATGATGCTGAGCAGCGCACCCGTTACCTGACCGTCGTGCGGATGATGCACCGGCGAGCACGTAACACGCAGCACAGCGGGGCGCCTCGCCGCGCCGTACCCGTTTACCCGCACCTCAGGCGCGGTGAAGACAGTACCTGTCGCGTATACGTGGTCGAGCGCGTCGAGCAGCCCAAGCTGCTCGAACTGCGGCACGAGCCCGGCCATCGGGCCGCACGCGTCGGCGGCCAGGGCGAACGCGTCGCGGAAGGCGCGGTTGAGGTAGTCGACCCGATGGTCGTGGTCGCGGACCAGGGCGATCGCGCCCGGCGCGGTGCCGAGCGCCGCGGCGAGCAGGGTGCCGACCCGCTCGCCGGACGGATATGCCTCGTCGGGGCGGAACAGGGCGTCGGACAGTTCGTCGCCGAACTCGTCGAAGCCCGGCTCGCGCAGGGCGGTGTTCTTCAGCATGGCGTCGCTCGCGGTGTCGGGGAAGGTGGTGATCAGCGCCGCCCTCTTCGCCGAGGACAGCGTGTCGAAGGTGTCGGCCAGGGCCGCGTCGGCCTGCGCGCCGTCCCGCAGCACCGCGTTGTCGAACGGCGTGCCGTCGATGACGGCGTCGGACGACGCCGGGGCCGGCGCGTCGGGCTTCCAAGACACAGGTACAGGCGTCCTCTCACGGTTCCCGCCGCTCGCCGCCCGATCGAGAACGCGTCTCGCCAGTGCCCGGTCGCCGGGCCGGATCGGGCTGCGCGCCCGCAACCGGATCACTCGCCCCACCCGGAACAGCAGGTGGACCCAGTCTGCCGGACTGTTCAGCGTGGGAAGGGGCACTGCCACGATCAACCATTCGATCGGGGGACAACCGGGGTCGCTTCGGGCCGCGTTCGGCCAGGCTGGCGACGGTTCCCGGCCGATCACCCGGACGGGTGACCACGAACGGAGCACAGGACGGGACCGTCGCCGGACGTGGGGGTTCGGTTCGGCGGGACTGGAGGCCGTCAACAGCCGGGGATCGCTCCCGCGGTGCCGCCGGCCGCCGCGGCGAGCTGTAGCAGCCCGCACAGAGTGACGTCCGAGACCAGCCAGTGGTTGGCGACCTTCACGGCTTTACCCGCCATGCCGCTCATCATCGGGGTGCCGTTGAGCGAGATCTGGTACGTGACCTGCGCTTCCGTCGGCGAGGTGAACGCGACCTTCTGCACGGTCGCGGCGGCCTGGCCGACCCGCGGGTCGGCGGCGAAGGCCTGGACCGCGGGTTTCATCGTCGTGGTGCCGTTCTCCAGCAGGGCTTCCTTCTGCGCGATCGGCGTGTCTTTGGAGAAGAAGGACTGCCATACCTGCGTGACGGCGGCCGTGTCCGCACTGTTCGCCGCCGCGCCGCTTGCGGCCGAGGCGGGGGCGCCGGTGGTCGCGGTCGAGGCTCCGGCGGCGCCGCCCGAGCTGCCACACCCGGCTAAGAGCGCCACTCCGGTCAAGGGAATGAGGAATCGGATGAGCAGCCTCACGATTACCGCCTCTCCCGCAGGACACGGTTCTGCCATACCATCATGGCGCGGTTGGGCGAGTTTGTTGAGGGGTGCCGGTGGTTGTCCGCATTGGTCCCGGGGTCGACCCCGGCTGGGTGGTGGCGGGCGTCGGCGTGGCCCTTGACGTGGTTGGCTGGTATCAGATCTCCGGACAGCCCACCGAGGCGCAGCAGTTGCCTTATCTGGCCTCGGCGACTATCCCGGGCGCGGCGCTGATCGTGGCCGGCGCGGTGCTGCTGGCCGCGCGCCGCCGGGTGCGTGACCCGGGGACGCGCGGTACGTTCGCGACGGCTGGGAACCCCCGGCGGCGGACCGGTCTGTGGGCGCTCCCGGATGGAAGTTACGTACATCGCGGCGACTGTCCGCTGCTGGACGGCAAGCCGGACGCGTTCGAGCTGACCGCGACCGGAGACGGCACGGCGCCGGCGACGGCGGTCGAGCATCCGCCGACCCGCCTGTGCCCGGTCTGCGAACCTGACGTGGTCGCGGCGACGTAGACACGCCGTAGGGCACCGCATACGTGCAAGGCACCGCAACGAGACGACAACGGGAGCCGGGGTGAGCGCGGGAGCGGGGCAACTCGCCGTCGCCGGACTCGGCATCGGCGCGGTGGCCGCATTGTCCGGCCTGGGAGTCATCGCGACGTATCGCGTGACCGGCGTGCTTAACGTCGCGTTCGGCGCCATAGGCATGATCGGCGCGTTCCTACTGCGCGCAGCGGTACGCGACTGGGGTATGCCTACCGGAGTCGCGGCGGCCGTGATCGTGGCCGGTTGCGCACCGCTATTCGGCCTGCTGCTCGATGCCGCGGTCTTCCGGCCGCTCCAGCAACGCGCGGCAGGGGTCGCGGCCGAGTTGACCGCGGGGTTCGGAGTCACGGTCCTGCTGGTCGGCCTCGCGACGGCCGGGTGGGGCTCGGGGGCGCGCACGGACGCACCCTCGCTGCTGCCGGCCGGAAGCGTGCAGGTCGGCGGTCTGACGGTGTCGACCGGCGTGCTGGTCGAGCTGGGCGTGCTCGCGGTGGTCGCCGCCGGCCTGGTCGCGTTGGCGCGAAACCGGACGGTCGGCGTGGCGGTCCGTGCCGTGGTGGACGACCGCGCACTGGCCGAACTCGGCGGCCTGCCCGCGCGGCGCCTCGGCCGACTCGGCTGGGCCCTGGGCTGCGCGCTCGCGGCCGGCGCCGGAATGCTGCTCGCCCCGCAACTGCGGCTCGACCCGGTGACGTTCACCCTCGTGCTCTTCGAGACCCTGGGCGTCGTGGTCGCGGCCCGCCTGGTCAATCCGGCGATCGCCGTGATCGTCGCGCTCGCGGCCGGGATCGGCCAGGCCGAACTGATCGGCGTTCAGCTCACCGGCCGCGGCGGCGAGGTCCTGGCCGCGGTGCGCTCGAACCTGTTCGTCGTGGTCCTCCTCGTCGCGGTCTGGATCGCACCCGTCTTCCGCGAGGCGAGAGAGCGCGTCGTGGCGATCCCGAAGCAAGGGACCCGCGCGGCGCAGGTCGGCGCGTACTGGCCGGTCGTCGCACTCGCCGCCGCGACAGCGCTCCTGCGACCGGCCGATGTGCGGACCGCGCAGCTCATCCCGGCGCTGGCCATCGTGCTGCTCTCTTTCCGCGCACTGGGCTCGGCCGGCCTGATCTCACTGGGCCAAACCGCGTTCGCCGGCGCCGGCGCGCTCGTCGCGGCGTGGACCCCGACGCTGGGTCTGCTGGCGGCGCCGGCTGCCGGGGCGGCACTCGGTCTGATCTTCGCGCTACCGGTCGCCCGCAAACGTCCGCTCCACCTCGCCCTGACCACCCTCGCGCTGGCCACGGCCGCGAGCAGATTCGTCTTCGACCAGCCGCTCTTCGCGCCGCACGCGACGCACCGTCCGTCCTTCATCGCCGGAGACAAGGCGTTCCTGCTGGCCGGTGCCGTAGCGCTGGGCCTGGTAGTGCTGCTGCTCACGCCGCTGGACCGCGGCCCGTCGGGCCGCCGGCTGGCCGCGATCCGCGACAGCGAACCGGCAGCCCGGGTGCTGGGCATCGACGTCGAACGGCTAAGAGTCCTGCTCTTCACCCTGAGCGCGGCGACCGCGGCGCTCGGCGGCGCGCTGTGGGTATACGCGGACGGTACGTTCGATTCGTCGGCCTTCGATCCCTTACGCGGCCTCATCTGGCTCGCCGCCGCGACTGCGGTCGGTGTCCTCAGCAC
>JBOHCW010000563.1:0-10490 GCA_050725375.1 Actinocrinis sp.
TCTCCAGGCCGTGCGCGGCCGCCACCGCGGCCACCCGCTGCCACTCGGTGATCCCGCCGCAGCGCGAGACGTCGGCCTGCAGGCAATCCACCGCGCCGGCCGCGCACATCCGCTCGAAATACGCCAGGTCGTAGCCGTACTCCCCCGCAGTCACGTCGGCCGGCACCGACTCGCGCACCTCGCGTAGCCCGGCGAGGTCGTCCGAGGAGACCGGTTCCTCGAACCAGCGCACGTCCTCCGAGCCTGCCTGGAGCATGACCCTGATCGCCTGTTTGCGGGTGTAGGCGCCGTTCGCGTCCACGTAGAGTTCGGCGTCGGCCCCGATCCGGTTGCGCACCAGGCGGATGCGTTCCAGGTCGCGCGGCAGATTCGTGCCCCAGGACTCGCCGATCTTGATCTTCACCCGGTTGATGTCTCGGCCTTCGACCCAGTGCAGAACCTGGTCGACGAGCTCGTTCTCGTCATACGTGGTGAAGCCGCCGCTGCCATAGACCGGCACGGTCTCGCGCACCGCACCGAGCAGCCGATGCAGCGGCAGACCGAGTATGCGCGCCTTGAGATCCCACAGCGCGACGTCCACGGCAGAGATCGCGTAGCCGGCGACTCCCGGCCGCCCGATATTGCGCACAGCCTTGACCATCGCGTCGAACGCGCCGGGCACGTTCATCGGGTCGCGTCCGCGCACAACGTCCGCGAGTGTGTCCTCGATGATTCGCGCGCAGGCCGCGGCGCCATAGGTCCAGCCGGTGCCGGTGGTGCCGTCGGCGGCGACCACCTGTACCACCACCATCGTGGTGCAGTTCCAGGCGAGCGTGCCGTCGGCCTCCGGAGACTCGGTCGGCACCGTGTACACCAGGGCGTGTGTGGATGTGACGCTCGGAAAGTCGCTCATCTGCGCGCCATCCCCCATCCGGCGAGCGTCGCGGCCGCGGCGAGAGCTCCGGCGGCGGCCAAGACCCGATGATGCTGCGAGGCCCACAGTTGAACGCTGCGATCCGTGGCACATGCATCGAAGCTGCCGTGTGCGGTGTGGTCGTGCCCGTGTGCATCGTCGACCGGCTCCCAGAGGTTGTCCGGCTCGTGCGGTTCCGGCCGCTCGACCTGCTGCGCCGCGAAGCCTGTCTTGGCGAGGTAGCGGTCGAGCGCGCCCGGCACGATTGCGTTGGCCAGCAAGGTTCCGACGGTGCTGCCGCCGATCCAATATTCGCGACGCGACGGATGTCCGGCCGCGTACACGATCGCCCGGGCGGCGATTTCGGGCTGGTAGATCGGCGGGACCGGCTGGGCGGGCTCGTCGAGGCGAGAGAGGACCCAGTCGAATTGAGGGGTGTTCACGGCGGGAAGTTGAACCATCGTCACGTGCACGTTGCTCTTGTCGTGCAGCAGCTCGCAGCGCAGGGATTCGTTGAAGCCCTGGATCGCGTGCTTGGCTCCGCAATAGGCGCTCTGCAACGGTATTCCGCGATAGGCGAGCGCCGAGCCGACCTGCACGATGGTGCCCCGGTCGCGCCGCGTCATCCGCTTGAGCGCGGCGCGGGTTCCGTAGACGTAGCCGAGATAGTCGACCTCGGTCACCCGCTTGAACTCGGCGGGCTCGATGTCCAGGAAGCTCGCGAAGACGGAGGTGAACGCGTCGTTGACCCAGACGTCGATCGGGCCGAGCGAGAGCTCGACGTCGTGCGCGACCTGCTCGGCCCGCTCCGGGTCCGCCATGTCGGCCTCGAACGCCTCGGCCTGTCCGCCAAGCCGGTCGATCTCGGCCAGCGCGCCCTCGAGACCGGATTCGCCGCGCGCGACGAGGGCGACGCGGGCCCCGCGCTCGGCGAACGCGACCGCGGCGGCCCGGCCGACCCCGGCGCTCGCGCCGGTGACGACGACGACCTGGCCCGGCCTGATTTCGCGGCCCGTGAACCTCATTCGACGCCCTTCCGTGTCCATGAGCGATCCGTGATCCTGCGTCTGCGGGTTGCCGGAGCGCGGCGGACCAAACGCGGCGGGCCGGGAGAGTCTCGGGCCGGGAGAGTTTTCAGACTCGCGGTTCGCCCCCGGCGCGCAGCCGCCGTAGGTCGCCGCGCCCGTGCCGCGCCCGGCCTGCCGCGCGTCATGTGGCCAGGCGGCACGCGGATTCCAGCAGCATGGCGTGCACGAAGGTCTGCGGCAGGTTTCCGCGCAGTTGGCGCTGCGCCACGTGATACTCCTCGGCGAACAGACCGGGTGAGCCGCAGGCCGAGCGGCTGCGCTCGAACCAGCGGTTCGCGCGTACCGCGTCGCCCTGCTGGTACAGCGCCAGGGCCACGGCAAAGCCGCAGAGCAGAAACGCACCCTCACCATCGCCGAGCGGAAGGTCGCCGATGCGGAACCGGTAGGCGAACTCGTCCTCGGACAGGTCGCCGAGCACGGCGCGCAGGGTGGCCCGCACGCGCGGGTCGTCTGCGGGCAGCGCGCCGCGCACGCCGGGCAGCACCAGCGCGGCCTCGATCCGGTCGTCGTCGGGGGCGCGTCGCCACCAGCCGCCCGGATGAATGCATGCGGCGTTCGTCTCAGCGAGGATCTTGTCGGCGAGAGCGCTCCAGTTCGCCGCGGCGCCGCCCGGCGCCCGGCGGCTGATCGCGCGCAGTCCGGCGACGCAGGTCAGCCGGGAGTGCGTCCAGTGGCGGGTGTCGAGTTCCCAGATGCCCGCGTCGGGCTCGGTGTGCCGCTCGGCGATGGCGTCGACCGCGACGCGAGCGGCCCGCCAGTTCTCGTCGTCGAGGCGGTCGTGCCCGGCTGCAGCGGCGAACAGCAGCAGCGCCTCGCCGAAGGCGTCGAGCTGGAATTGATTCCGGGCACTGTTGCCGATCAGCGGGTGCGCACCCGGATAGCCGGGCAGGTCCAGCGGCCGTTCCTTCGGGACCGGGCCGCCGCGCACCGTGTACGCCGGCCGCAATCGGGGCCCGTCCTCCAGCAGACGTTCGGACACGAACGAGACGGCGGCGTCCAGCAGCGGATCCGGGCCCAGTGCGGCGTCGGCCTGCCCAGCGAAACACTGGTCTCGGATCCATGCGTAGCGGTAGTCGTAGTTGCGACCGGCTTCAACACGTTCCGGCAGGCAGGTGGTCGCGCCGGCCACCATCGCACCGCTCCGACTGGTCATGCCGCGCAGGACGGCGTAGGCGTGCCGCGCATCGCGGTCCGCGACGGTTACGGAGATCCGGGGTACCGCCTCAGCCCACGCGCGGGACGTCGCCTGCCACAACTGCTCCGCATCCGGCGCGGCGTTCTGCAGCGGGTCGCGGGCGATCTCGAGCACGAGGTCGTGCCGCGCGCCACCGTCTACCTCGATGAACGTCTCGAGTCCGCCGTCTGCGGCCTCGGTCGCCTCTGGAGCGCCGGACCAGCGCACGTGCAGCGCGCCGCAGCGCGCCGTCCACGTGCCGTCGCCGCGTCGCAGACGGGTGAGCCGGTGCCGTCCGTATCCCGCGCGGATCGAGCACGACACGCACCTGCGTGGGTCCGTCCAACGCCTCGACCCGGCGCAGAATGACGGCCTTGGCCGGGTCGGCCGGCATCGCGAGGGCTTCGCGGCATTCGATGATCTGCGATCCGGTCACCCAGCGGTGACGCCAGATGAGCCCGCCCGGTTCGTAGTGGCCGCCCCACACGAACGGCTGCTCGGCCGGCGTCACCGCGTAGATCCCGGGGCCGCCGAGCAGCGCGGCGAACACCGCCTCGGAGTCCCACTCCGGTGCGCACATCCACACGTGCTCGCCGCGCGGACCCACCACGACGCCGCGCTCGCCGTCAGCGAGGAGGGCGTACTCGCGCAGCACGTGTAGGGGGTAGTCGGTATTCATGAACTACTCCTGCTCAGCCGAGACCCGCACTGACGCCGGTGAGCGCCAGAGCCTGGGTGAAACTGAGAATGCCGACCCCGTGCATCGCGGAGATCCTGGCGGGCGCCGGGTAGGCCTTGTCCGCGACGACGGTGAGCTCGGCCATGCGCACGAAATCGCAGCCGCGGATAGACATCGGCGCACCACCTTTTCGGGGAGCGGACGCGGCCCCAGTGCCCCGCATTCACAAGGACATGCGTGCACATCACGCGTGGCCGTACGCCGCCGTCCATGCGGCGCGCAGCCGCCGTACGTCCCGCTCTCCGCGCCGGCTACGTTCGAGCCCGCCACGGCACACCACCTCGATCTCGGCATCGACGGTGGCCAACAGGGCGTTCGCCCGCCCGAGGCTGACCGCGGTTTCCACCTGCGTCTCGGCCAGCCTGGCGTGCGCGCGGGCCAGTTCCTGCGGGCAGCCCAGGATCTGCGCCTTGCGCAGCTTCTCCCGTGCCAGCCGCTCGGCTACGCGCATAGCCAGCGCCAGCCGCAGCGCCTCGTGGCGCATCGCATCGAGCTCGGCGATCCAGGCCCGCGCGATCGTTTCCTCCGCCTCGTCCACGACGCGCTGATCGGCCACCTCGGTCACCGTGCGCTCGTAATCGCGCACCGCCACCGGGTCGCGCTCGATCTCCGACATCCCTCCGGGTCCTCTCGGCTCTATCGTGCGCTTTCTGGTTCGAGGGACGCCTGGTGCCCGAAAGGCGGCGAACGAAACGCGCAGCGGGGCGGGATTGGCATCGGGGCCGAACGGGCAACGGGGGACGTCCGTCGAGCAGGAAGAAGTCCGCGGTTGCCAGAACTCGAAGTCAAGCCCTCGCACCTGGACAAAATGCTGTTCCCGCAGGACGGGATCACCAAGGGCGAGCTCGTCGAGCACTACCGGGCCGTGGCAGGCCGGATGCTGCCGCACTGCGCGAGCGACCGCTGGCCGTCGCGCGCTACCCAACGGCATCGGCGTCCGAGATCCGCGAGAACAAGCGCGGGGGACGGCAGTTCCTCGACATCACGCGCAACGCCTACGCGCAACTCGCCGTCGCGCCGTACACGGTCCGGGCCGTATCGGACGCCCGCGACGCCATGCCGCCGGACTGGAGCGAATTCGAAGACAAGACACTGCTACCCAGCCGATTCACGATGCGAACGATCCCCGAACGACTCGCCGACACAGACCCCTGGCACGATCCGCCCGCAGCGGTCTCGCTCGACAAGGCCAGGGAATGCGTCGAAGAGCTTCCGAGATGAGTCTCTCCACGGCCACGCTCGCCTCGCTGCTGCCGCTCGCGACAGCGATTCCGCTGGGCGGCGCCGTGCTGGCCCCGCTGCTGGCGCGCTGGACCAACAAGGCCGCGAGCCGCTCGAGCCGCACGAATCTCTCGCGCCGGGTATGGCCGCCGGGCTGGTCGGGCTTGGCGGCTGCTGTGTCGCGTTCGGCGTCTTCCCGCAGCAGATCCTCAGGATGCTGATGGAGCCCGCAGCGGGCGGCCTGCTTGAAGCCGCCCGCTACAGCGCCGCCGAACTCCACGTCGGCGGCACCGTGACCGCCGCCCGGGTCTCGTTTATTATTCGTTCTTCTCGCCGCGCAGTCGGCCCGGCAGGTGCGGGACGACCTCCTGGATCTTCGCCTTCACGCCCTGGCGCACCATGCCCACCCGGTCCGGGTCGCCGCCGACCACGGCGGCGACCGCATTCTCGATCTGCTCCAGCGTCGCGTGCGGCGGAATCGGCGGTACGGCCGGGTCGGTGCGGAAGTCGATGACGTACGGCCGGTCGGCGCTGAGCGCCTCGCGCCACGCGGCGACCACCTCGCTCCGGCTCTCCACCCGAACGCCGTCGAGCCCAAACTGCCGGGCGATCACCGCGTACTGGATGTCCGGCAGCGCCTGCGAGGGCTCGAACGACGGCGCGCCCTGCATCGCGCGCATCTCCCAGGTGACCTGGTTCAGGTCGTGGTTGTTGAGCACCGCGACCACCAACCGCCGATCGCTCCACTGGTCGCAGTACTTGGCCGCGGTGATCAGCTCGGCCAGGCCGTTCATCTGCATCGCACCGTCGCCGACGATCGCGATCGCGGGCCGGTCCGGGTGGGCGAACTTCGCGCCGATCGCATACGGCACGCCCGGACCCATCGTGGCCAGCGTCCCGGAGAGCGAGCCGCGCATCCGCCCGCGCATCCGCAGATGCCGCGCGTACCAGTTCGCGGCCGAGCCCGAGTCGGCGGTGATGATCGCGTTCTCTGGCACCACACCGTCGAGTGCGTGCACCACGTACTCCGGATTGATCGGGTCGGCCTCGACGTCGGCGCGCCGCTCCATAACCTCGTGCCAGCGCACGACGCTTGCCTCAACGCTCTCCCGCCACTTTCGGTCCTGCTTGCGGGAGAGCTTCGCGATCAGCCGGTCGAGGGTGGCGGCCGAGTCTCCGACGAGTTCGACCTCGAAGGGATAGCGCAGCCCGATCATCGACGGGTCCATGTCGATCTGCACGGCGCGCACGTCGCCGAACTCGGGCAGGAACTGCGTGTACGGGAAGCTCGATCCGACCACCAGCAGCGTGTCGCAGCCCTGCATCAGCTCGTAGGATGGACGGGTGCCGAGCAGGCCGATCGAGCCGGTCACAAACGGCAGGTCGTCGGAGAGCACGTCCTTGCCGAGCAGCGCCTTGGCCACGCCCGCGCCGAGCGTTTCCGCGACCTGCTCGACCTGTTCCCGAGCACCGCGTGCGCCCTGTCCGACCAGGATCGCCACCCGCTGGCCCTCGTTGAGCACACGCGCGGCGCGCTCGATCTCCGAGTCCGGCGGCCGGGCGTCGAAGCGCGGGTGGCCGAGCGAGGACGGCACCATCTTGAAGGCGTGCTCCGGCGGCGCGTAGTCGAGCTCCTGCACGTCAGCCGGGATGATGACCGCGGTCGGGGCGTGTCGGGCCTTCGCGATGCGCATCGCCCGGTCGATGACGTTCGGCAGCTGCTGCGGGACGGTGACCATCTCGCAGTACTCGGACGCGACGTCCTTGTACAGGCTGAGCAGGTCGACTTCCTGCTGGTAGGAGCCGCCCATCGCGCTGCGGTCGGTCTGGCCCACGATGGCGACGAGCGGAACGTGGTCGAGCTTGGCGTCGTACAGGCCGTTGAGCAGGTGGATCGCGCCAGGCCCCGAGGTGGCCGCGCAGACCCCGACGTCGCCGGAGAACTTCGCGTATCCGACCGCCTCGAACGCGGCCATCTCCTCGTGTCGGGCTTGGATGAACATCGGCTTGTTCTCGGCGCGGCCCCAGGCGGCCAGCAGCCCGTTGATGCCGTCGCCGGGGTAGGCGAAGACGTGTTCGACGCCCCACTCGCGCAGCCGCTGCAGCAGGAAGTCGGAAACCTTGGTGGACATGGGAAGAGCCTCCTTGGATCCGTAGGTCACTCGGTCGGGCCGCGAGCATCGGCAGGACGTGCATTGCGTGCCCGATCTGCCGGTTTCCCGGCCTCCTGGCTGCGCAGTTTCGCGCTGACCGCCGTCATCGGGCTCGGCGTGATTCTCCCGACCGTGCTGGCCGGCGTCAGCTCGTGGAGCGGCCACACGTTCCTCGGCTCATGGGAAGAGCGCTGGATCGTGCTGTCGCTCAGGCTCAACATCTGCTCGTTCTCACTCCTTTGGTCGGCCGGTGGATCTAAGAGCGTGTAGCTAAATTATCTTTACATGTCCTGATTGTCCTGGCAGGGTGCTGGTATGGCTCTGGTCATGGAGATCGACGAGGCGGTTCTGGCGGCGAAGTTCGGCGCGATCCTGCCGCATCTGGACGAGCGGCAGCGCCGTCTGCTGCTGGCTGCCGAGGCCCGCTCGCTGGGGCACGGCGGGATTTCGCTGGTGGCGCGGGCCTCTGGGATTTCGCGGGTGACGATCACCGCCGGGATCGGCGAGCTTGATGGCGGCGAGGACCCGATGCCCGGAGTGGTCCGGCGTCCCGGCGCGGGTCGCAAACCGCTGACCGAGACCGACCCCGGCCTGCTCGACGCGCTGGACGCGCTGGTTGAGCCCGAGAGCCGCGGCGATCCGATGACCCGGCTGCGCTGGACCGCCAAGTCGACCCGCAACCTCGCCGACGAGCTGGGCAGGCAGGGCCATCCGGTGTCCCACCACAGCGTCGGACGGCTGCTGGCCGGCGAGCTGGGCTACAGCCTGCAGGCCAACGCCAAGACGGTCGAAGGCACGCAGCACCCTGATCGCGACGCCCAGTTCCGCTACATCAACGACCAGGTCACCGCGTTCCTGGCCGACGGGGCGCCGGCGACCAGCGTGGACGCGAAGAAGAAGGAGCTGATCGGCCAGTACGCGAACAAGGGCCGCGCCTGGCGCCCGGCCGGGGACCCGCACCGCGTCGACGTGCACGACTTTCCCGGCCGGGCGGGCAAGGCGGTGCCCTACGGGATCTACGACCTGGCCGCCGACGCCGGATGGGTCTCGGTGGGCTGCGACGCGGATACAGCGCAGTTCGCCGTGGCCACGATCCGGCGCTGGTGGGACGCCGTCGGCGCGCTCGCGTATCCGGGCGCGACCAGGCTGCTGATCATCGCGGACGCGGGCGGCTCCAACGGCTACCGGCTGCGACTGTGGAAGAAGGAACTGGCCGCCCTCGCCCTCGCCACCGGCCTGGCGATCACCGTGTGCCACATGCCGCCGGGCACGAGCAAGTGGAACAAGATCGAGCACCGGTTGTTCAGCCACATCTCGATGAACTGGGCCGGACAGCCGCTGACCAGCCACGAAGTCGCGGTCAACCTCATCGCGGGCACCACCACCCGCACCGGTTTGACCGTGCACGCCGAGCACGACACCGGCACCTACCCGCGCGGCATCAAAATCCCCGACCGGGAGATGAAAGACCTGCTCGCACGCCACGTTACGCGCCACGAGTTCCACGGAGAGTGGAACTACACCCTCCACCCACCCAAGATGTCCGATTGAGCGTGTCATTCATTTCCGGGCCCTAAGCGCTTCTGGTATCCCGATTCACGCCGGAGTAACGCGCGACGGTCACATCGCTGCAGCACTTATCGACTTATCGGTCGAGTCCGATCCGCACGCTGCGCAGTCTCGGTCTACGTCTTTGCGAGTGAAGATCGCTTCTGGATGATCGTGAGGGCGGCGTGCGGGAGCGTGGTGGCGCGGCTGGGGCCGATGCGCAGGCGATCGAGGATGTGGAAGCGGTTGAATACGGCGAAGCCGCGCTCGACCTGTGCGCGCAGCTTGGCGTGGGCCGAGTTCGCGCGCTTCTCGAATCCGTTGTGGCCTTTGCCGGCGCGGTGCAGCGCCAGGTCGGGATCAGTGTGCGGTCCAGCAGTACCCGCCGCGGTGTCCCGGCGGCCACACTCACCGCGGCGAGTGTCGGAGCGAGGGCCGCGAGTTGGTCGACCGTCTCGTTGACGTAGCCGTGCGCCGTCGCCACCGCGACCCCGAAGTCCGCCGCGAGCTATTCGTAGGCGGCGTCCTTGACCAGCCACACCAGCGTCATGACCCCCTGGTCGAAGCAGGTCAGCACGTACCAGGAGCCGCCACGTTCGCTCCTTCGGTCGGCGACCGGGTTCTCGATCCGGGAAACCAGGTCTTCGGGCGCATCCAACGTGGCACGATACGAAACGAACCGCGACCGCGCCGAACCCATCGTGCTCGATCCTCCGTGTTGTCGATCGATCTCCTCCAGACCGGGCCAAGTTCCCTCATGGAAGGCGATAAACCTGCGTTTGAACGGGAGGCGACGAGGCAACCCACCCGGCCCAGACGGCAACATATGGAGACAGAGAGATCAAGACGACCGTCATCCTGCTGGTTCTGCTTCTCGCCCTCGTACTCGGCGGTCTCGGCTTCGCCGTGCACGTGCTGTGGTGGATCGCGCTGATCGTGTTCGTCGCATGGCTGGCCGGCCTCGCGGACATACCGGTACGTGAACGGGCTCGGTGCAGCCGAGACCGAGCAGGACGCCCTGTCGTGGAGCCTGTGGGGCGCGGTGAACGGGAACGTCTCCGCGATGTTCAGCGCAGCATGCTGTTACCGCGACGCGATAGGCACCAGACGCAACCGGGTCCAGGCCGTGCGCTGATACCTGGCCATGCTCAGAGCCGGCGACGGCGACGGGGTTCACGAGGCGATCATCTTCGCCAGGCACATGTCCGAAGCCGACATCCGCACGGCAGGCCGGCTCGCCAGACATGAGGGACTCGCCCCCGCGCTACTGATGACCGTCGACAAGTGACCACTACATCGCCTGCTTCGCCGGTACGAGCACGGTCACGCCCGAGACCAACCGCAGCGGCCTGCCTAACCGACCTCATCGCCTCCAAGCGCTCGATCGAGCAGATATTGGTGTCGTTCACGATGCAGGGCGTGAAGCGGAAGAGTTTCAGCCCATCAAACCCGATACTTAAAGGTGAGACAGCCGTCGAGGAAGGCGCTCACGCCGGTGGTCATTCGGACCAGCCGGTATGCATCCAGAATCGCTCGCTTGATGGTGGAATCGTCGTCGTTGCCCTGTTCGCGCAGCAATTGCGCCAGCGCGGCAACTTCGCTGCGCGGCACGTCCATGAGTTCACGGTCGCCCCGCTCACGAACGACAACCGTCAGACTTCCAGGGGTGTAGAAC
>JBOHCW010000564.1:0-4360 GCA_050725375.1 Actinocrinis sp.
TGGTGCCATGCGCGTCGTCATCGCAGGCTCCAGCGGTTTGATCGGCTCGGCCTTCACCAGGTCGCTGCTCGCCGACGGCCACGAGGTGGTCCGCCTGGTCCGCCGCCCCGCCGCGACAACCGGCGACGGCCACGCCACCGAGGTCACCTGGGACCCGGCCGCCGCCTACGTCCCCATCTCCGCACTCGACGGCGCGGACGCCGTGGTCAACCTCGCGGGCGCGGGCGTCGGCGACCACCGCTGGACCCGTGCCTATCGTCGGCGGGTGCGCGACAGCCGCGTGCTGAGCACGGCCACCCTCGCCACCGCGCTGGCCGGCCTCGCCGCCCCGCCGGCGGTGTTCGTGGCGGGCTCGGCGATCGGGTACTACGGCGAGACCGGCGACCGGCCGACCGACGAGGCCGGCGCGCCCGGCACCGACTTCCTGGCCGGCGTCTGCCAGGAGTGGGAGGCCGCCGCCGCGCCCGCCGAGAAGGCCGGGGTGCGGGTGACACACCCGCGCTTCGGCCTGGTCGTCGCGCGGAAGGGCGGCGCGTTCGGCCGGCTGCTGCCGCCGGCCAGGCTCGGACTGGGCGGCAGACTCGGCACCGGCCGCCAGTACTGGAGCTACGTCTCGATCACCGACGCCATCAGGGCACTGCGACACCTGATCGACGAGGCCTCGATCGCCGGGCCGGTCAACGTCACCACGCCGAACCCGACCGTGAACCGCGAGATCACGGCCGTGATCGGCCGCGCGGTCAATCGCCCGATGCTGTTCACGGTCCCCGGCCCGGCGCTGCGCGTGGCTCTCGGCGGATTCGCCGAGGGCATCCTGATGAGCCAGCGCATCGTGCCGGCCAAGCTGCTCACGTCAGGGTTCGACTTCAGCCACCCGACCTTCGCCGAGGCGCTGGCGTCGGTACTCTCGCACCCCTGATCCGCCCACGCCGCTGAGCCGCCCGCGCCGCGCGGTTAATCGATTGCCCGCCCGTCGCCGGTCCGCCAGAATGGCGCGTTCCCCTCCAACCCCATCGGTGTGACACCGGGAGCCGCCGCATGCGCGTGTACCTGACCGCCGCCCGATTATCGTTCCGCCGCTACACGACCTATCGCTCCGCGACCTTTGCCGGAGCCTTCACCAACACCTGCTTCGGCTTCATTCGCGCGTACATCCTGCTGGCCATGTGGCACGAGAAGCCGCAGATCGGCACGTACGACGCCGCCGACGCCGTCACGTACGTGTTCCTCACCCAGGGACTGATCGCACCACTCGGCGTGTTCCTCGGCGCGACCGAACTCGGCCGGCGCGTCCGCACCGGCGAGGTCGCGATCGACCTGTACCGGCCGTGCGACCTGCAACTCTGGTTCCTCGCCAACGACCTCGGACGCGCCGGCGCCGGGCTGCTGCTGCGCACCGCGCCACCGGTGCTCGTCGGCTCGCTGGTCTTCCCCACCAGCCTGCCCACGGCGCCGCTGCGCTGGCTCGAATTCACGCTCAGCTGCTCGCTCGCGCTGCTGGTCAGCTTCGCGCTGCGCTACCTGGTCAGCCTCAGCGCCTTCTGGACGCTGGACGAGCGCGGCACCGCGTCGCTCATGCTGGTCGTCGCGATGTTCTTCTCCGGGATGATCATCCCACTGGTGGCCATGCCCGGCTGGCTCGGCTCACTGGCCCGCGCCCTGCCCTGGTCCGCCACGCTCCAAGTCCCCATCGACGTGCTGCTCGGCACCGGCACGACCAGCTTCGCCGACAGCCTCGCCTTCCAGGTTCTCTGGGCCACGATCCTGTTCGGCCTCGGGCGCGCCCTAACGTCCGCGGCCCGCCACAAGACGGTGGTGCAAGGTGGCTGACGACACGTCACGTCCGGTGTCCTCACCAGTCGCGTTCCTACTTCTTACGCGCATGTGGTCGCGTGCCGCCCTGCAATACCGTGCGTCGCTGCTCCTTACCGGCACAGCGCAGATGTTGAGCACGTGCCTCGACCTAGCCGCGCTCCTGGTCATGTACTCGCAGGTGAAAACGCTCGCCGGTTTCACACTCCCGCAGACGCTTTACCTCTACGGCACAACCCGTCTCGCGTTCGCGTGTGCAGACGTCGTGGCCAGCGGTGTCGAGTCGCTCGGAGAGAACATCCGGCTCGGCATCTTCGACACGATGCTGATCCGCCCGGTCGGCACGCTCGCGCAGGTCCTCGCCGACCAGTTCACGCCGAAACGATTCGGCAAGCTCATCCCGTCCACCGCGACGCTCATCTGGGCCATCAACGCGCTGCCGATCACCTGGACGCCGGCCAAGGTGGCAGTCTGCGTCGGCACTGTCATCTGCGGCACCGTCATCTACTGCGCACTGTTCATCCTTACCGGCACCATCAACTTCCTGGTCACCGACGCGAGCGAGACGGCTAACGTAATCACGTACGGTGGCGAGCTCTTCACCGAGTTCCCGCTCGGCATCTACCAGCGCCCGCTCGCGCTGCTGTTCACCTTCGTGGTCCCGCTGGCGTTCGTGACCTGGGAACCGTCGTTGTACGTACTCGGCAAGACCGACCCGCTCGGCCTGCCCCCATTCCTGCGCTTCGCCGCCCCGGCCGTCGCGCTACTGCTCAGCGCGGTAACCGGACTGGCCTGGCGCGCCGCCGTACGCCGGTATCGTTCGACCGGAAGCTGACCTGACACGTGCGCCGGTCCCCGGTGCCGGAGAGCGACAAGAGCGGAGCGCCAACGATGACGACCCCGACACCCACCCCAACCCCGACTCCAACCGCGAGCCACACGCCGAGACTGCGCGTGCACAACCTCGCGATGTCGGTGGACGGCTACGTCGCGGGCCCCGGCCAATCGATCGACGATCCGAT
This sequence comes from Actinocrinis sp., assembly GCA_050725375.1. Classification (GTDB taxonomy): domain Bacteria; phylum Actinomycetota; class Actinomycetes; order Streptomycetales; family Catenulisporaceae; genus Actinocrinis. The sequence continues at coordinate 2,835 of JBOHCW010000564.1, forward strand.
CGGCGCCGGCGGCCCCAAGCTCCACGGGTGGATCTTCGAGACGCGCTTCGGCCGCCGCATGATCGGCGAAGAGGGCGGCACGACCGGCGTCGACGAGCAGTTCCTGGTCCGCGGCGTACAGGGTATCGGCGCGACGATCATGGGCCGCAACATGTTCGGCCCGGTCCGCGGCCCCTGGAGCAACGAGGGCGACACGCCGTGGACCGGCTGGTGGGGCCCTAACCCGCCGTTCCACCACCCGGTATTCGTGCTCACCCACCACGCGCACGACCCGATCCCGATGGACGGCGGCACGACCTTCCACTTCGTCACCGACGGCATCGAGTCCGCGCTGACCCAAGCCCGCGAAGCCGCGGATACGTCGGACATCCGCCTCGGCGGCGGTGCGTCGGCAGTGCGGCAATACCTGCGCGCGGGCCTGGTCGATGAACTGCACGTCGCGATCGTGCCCGTCCTGCTGGGCGGCGGCGAGCGCCTGTTCGACAACCTCGACGGCGGCCCGACCGGCTTCGAGTGCGTCGAATTCACTAGCTCGCCTGTCGTAACCCACGCCCGATTCCTAAGGCAGCCCGTCTAATAATCAGCCGTATACCCAGCCCGTATGCCCAGCCGTATACCCAACCGTATGCTCCAGCCGTAATACCTCAGCCGTCGATATGACGCGGCTGCCTCGGCGCCGTCACGGAGCACCGGACAGTAGGCGAGCGAACGGTCCGTGGTGAGCCTGTCCTGACCCGCAACCGACCGACAACTGACTCAGATCGCCTTCTCCTGCTCGGCGTCCTCCGCGGCGGACGCCCACTCCCCCGTCCCCGTGTACAGCTCCTTGACCGCCGTCTCCAGGTCCCGCCCGGCTCGCAGCCGCTCGACATCGCCGTCATAGGTCACGCAGCCGTGGTCGATCGCGACAACCCGGCTGCACAGCTGCTCGATGTCGCCGATGTCATGGGTCGTCAGCATGATCGTCGTACCGGTATTCGCGTTCAGGTCGTGCAGGAAGTCCCGCACGACGTGCTTGGACACGATGTCCAGCCCGATGGTCGGCTCGTCGAGGTACACGATGGCCGGGTCGTGCAGCAGCGCGGCCGTGATGTCGCCGCGCATCCGCTGCCCCAGGCTCAGTTGTCGCACTGGTTGGTCGAGCATCGGCCCCAGGTCAAGCGCGGACACGTAATAGTCCAAGTTCTCGCGATAACGCGCCATCGGGATGCGGTAGAGCCGCTGGATCAACGTGAACGAATCACGCAGCGGCAGATCCCACCACAACGTCGTCCGCTGCCCGAACACGACCCCGATCCGCCGCGCCAAAGTCACCCGATTGCGCTGCGGCTCCAGCCCCGCGACGCGCAACGTCCCCGACGTGGGCATGAGGATCCCGGTCAGCATCTTGATGGTTGTCAAGGCTTCTTGGTTCACTCATTATGACGTGCACCGATATCTGAGCTTGCACTCGGGCCGTGCCCACGGCTATCGGGGCTGAGGTCCGGGTGTCTCCGTAAGCGGCAGTCTTCGACTTGCCGGACGCC
>JBOHCW010000565.1:0-2816 GCA_050725375.1 Actinocrinis sp.
CGTGGGCGACCGCGAGCTGCGCGCGCCGCGCCACCGTGGCGCGGTAGATCCCCTTGCCGCGCCAGGCTTCCAGCGTCGATCCGCCCCACAGTCCGGCGAATTCCGTGCCCTCCTTGAGCGTGATCCACGCCGCGCAGACGGTCAGCGGACCGGCGTCGGCCTCGGCCTCGGCGGCGAACACGGCGAAGGTCTCCGGCTCGGCGGCGATCCGCCCGGCCAGGTCCGCGGCCAGCCAGTCCTGGTCCAGGCCCCAGATCTCGCCGTGCATCGCGGCGATGCGCTCGAGGTCCTTCGGGTCGAAGACCTGACGCAGTGTCACGCCCGCGGGTAGCACCGGCTCGGCGGCCAGCTCGGCGGCCTCGCCGATCAGCACGGTCTCGCGCTCCTCGGGCACGAACCCGGCGGCCAGCAGCCGGTCGACCAGGTCGTCGGGCTTGTCGTGGCCGCGGGTCTTCCACTCGACCGCCTCGCCGCGGGCCGCGAAGTACTCGCGCTGCCGGGCGATCAGCGCGTCGAGTTCCGCGCCGCGTACGCGCGGGTCGGCCGTGGTCTCGACGAAGCCGCGGTGCTGGCCGACCGTGCGCAGCAGCGGTCCGTCCCACTCGAAGGTGAGGCCGGCCGGCGCATTGAGCGGAATGCGGGCCCTGGTGTACTCGTCATACGCGGCGAGCAGCGCGGAAGGATCGGTCACCTGACGGAGTCTAGGAAGCCCCGCAACCGAATTAGCCGATGATCGGAATCGACCACTCGGACGGCCTAGGACAGTGGCTACGGTGCCTAGGGCAGTGCCTTAGGACAGCCGCCGGACGCTTACCGGTGGTCGGCGAGATGGTCCACCAGGCGGGAGAGGGCGGGCAGTGCCGTGTCGATCGCCGATAGGTCGGACGGGTCGAGCTCGCCGAGCGCGGTGGCGATCCGCTCGCGGTGCGCGGCGTGCCACTCGGCCAGCTGGCGGCGGCCGTGCGCGCTCGGCTCGACCACCGCGACCCGGCGGTCGCCCGGGTCGGTGCCCCGCTCCACCAGCCCGGCCGTCATCATCTGGCTGATCAGGCCGCTGACCGTGGACGGCGCGAGCCGCAGCCGCACCGCCAGGTCGCCGACCCGTGCCGGGGACGACTCGACCAGCGACTGGAGTAGTTCGACCTGCGCCATGGGCAGCGCTTCCCACGGATAGTCCGCCCGGATGCTGGCGCGCAGCACCCGGCGCAGCCGCGCGACCACGTCGGTCAGCGTGTACGCGCTCGCCGGGCCGCCATATGCGCCCGGCCGCGGGTCAGCCTTCGAATCCGCCGCCGCCCCGGAGCCCGGCGCGACGGCGTTCGACTGCCCGCCGGATGCCAATCCGCCGCTGGTCGCCATCGGACCAATGTACCTGTACCGGTAGGGCCGTCGGACCGGCTTGCTCAGCCGAAGCGGCCGGTGATGTAGTCCTCGGTGGCGCGCTGGCTGGGGTTGGCGAAGATGCGGGCGGTGTCGTCGATCTCGATCAGCTTGCCGGGCTGCCCGGTGCCGGCGATGTTGAAGAACGCGGTGCGGTCGGACACGCGCGCGGCCTGCTGCATGTTGTGCGTGACGATCACGATGGTGTACTCGGACTTGAGCTGCGCGATCAGGTCCTCGATGGCGAGGGTGGAGATCGGGTCCAGGGCGGAGCAGGGCTCGTCCATCAGCAGCACGTCGGGGGACACCGCGATCGCGCGGGCGATGCACAGGCGCTGCTGCTGTCCGCCGGACAGGCCCGCGCCCGGCTTGTTGAGCCGGTCCTTGACCTCTTCCCACAGGTTCGCGCCGCGCAGCGAGTTCTCCACGAGGCTGTTCATGTCGCCCCCCTTCTTCTTGTTCGCAGCTTTGAGGCCGTTCAGGCGCAGGCCGGCCGCCACGTTCTCGTAGATGGACATCGTGGGGAACGGGTTCGGCCGCTGGAAGACCATGCCGACGGTGCGGCGAACGGCGACCGGGTCGATGCCCGAGCCGTACAGGTCCACGTCGTCGAGCAGCACCTTGCCCTCGACACGCGCGCCCGGGATCACCTCGTGCATCCGGTTCAGGGTGCGCAGCACGGTCGACTTGCCACAGCCGGACGGGCCGATGAACGCGGTCACCGTGCGCGGTTCGACCGTGAGGCTGATGTCGTCTACCGCCCGGAAACCGCCGTAGTAGGCGGACATCCCGGAGACGTCGATCCGCTTGGCCATCGTGTTACTTCCCTTTGTTAGTCGCCGATGTCGAACACGTAGCCCAGGCCGCGCACCGTGCGCATGCGGGCGAACGCGTCGGGGTCGATCTCCAGGTGCCGGCGCAGCCGGCGGACGTGCACGTCGAGCGTCTTGTTGCGGTCCGGGTACCCCTCGCCCCAGACCGCGTCGAGCAGCTGACGGCGGGTCAGCAGCCGGCCCGCGTTCTCCATCAGCGTGGCCAGCAGTTCGAACTCCTTGGGCGCCATGTGCACGCTGCGGCCCGCGACGCGGACCGCCATTCCGTCCAGGTTCAGCTCCACCGGCCCGACCGTCAACAGCCGGAGCCGGCCGAGCGTCTGCGGCGGCACGGAGACGTAGGCGCTGCGATCGACCGGGTGACGGGGGTTCGTCCTCGTCGCCATCGTGGCTCCTCGTTCCGTTCTCGGGGTCGGGTGGTGGATCAGCGCAATCGGCTCGCGCGGCGCGGCGGCTGACGGGTCAGCCGCGTCCAGGCCGCTTCCACCAGGCGATCAGCAGGGCTGCGAGGTTCAGGATCATGATGATCAGGATCAGGGTCAGCGCTGCGGCCCAGGCCCGGTCGATCGCGGGCTGGTACGGCTGGGTCGCCTCGTTGTAGAT
>JBOHCW010000566.1:0-4127 GCA_050725375.1 Actinocrinis sp.
GAGACCCAGATCGCCGCCGCGCTGGCCGCCGAGGCCGCGCTGCGCCGCGACCGGCACCCGGACCTGGCCGCGCTGCTGACCACCGCGATCCGGCCGGAGCCGAACCTGTGGGCGCGCGACCCCGACGCGCCCGGCCTGCTCGACCTGCGGCTGGGTACCGCGCGGATCGCCTCGCGGGTGACCGTCGGCAACGGCCCGAAGACGTTCCGGCCACGTGTGGCCGCCGCGCCGGTGACCGTGGACCTGGAGGCCGCGGGCGTGCTCGGCCTGGTCGGCCCGCGCCCGCAGCTGACCGGCCTGGCCCGCTCGCTGGTCGCGCAGCTCGCCGCGACCTGCTCGCCGCGCGACCTTGAGCTGGTCGTGCTGTGCGGCGACGACCCGAGGGCGTGGCGCTGGACGCGCTGGCTGCCGCATCTGACGCCGCAGGACGGCCAGGACTGCCGGGCGCTGGTCGGCCTGACGCCGGCGCAGACCACGGCGCGGATCGCGGAGCTCATCGACCTGATCGGCGACCGGCAGCAGTCGGCGCCGGCGGACCCCGGCCGGCGCCGGCAGGGCAGGCGCACCGTCGTGGTCGTCGACCCGGCGAGCGGGCTGATCGGCGAGCCGGGTCTGCAGGGCGTACTGAACCAGGGTCCGGAGGTGGGCGTGTACGCGATCGTGCTCGCCTCCCGGCCCGCGCAGCTGCCGGACGCGACCGGCGCGATGGCGACGCTGAGCGGCGACGTGAACACGCGGGTACGGCTGGAGCGTCCGGACCTGCCGGCGCTGGACAACATCATCGCGGACCTGGCCTCGGCCGACTGGGCCGAGCGCTTCGGCCGCGCGATCGCGCCGCTGCGTGAGGAGGCGGACGGTTTCGGCGTCCCGCAGCTGCCCGAGGAGGCCCGGCTGCTCGCGCTGCTGGACCTGGACCTGCTCACGCCGGCCAAGCTCGGCGCCCGCTGGTCCGCGCGGCCGGCGCAGGCGAAGCTGGTGGTCGGCGCGGACGACCACGGCCCGGTACGCGCCGATCTGACCGGCCAGCACATCCTGGTCGGCGGCGCGTCGGGTTCAGGCGTATCCGAGACCCTGCGCGCGATCGCCTGCGGCCTCGCGGCCGTGAACCGCCCGGAGCACCTGCGCATCACCTTGATCTCCGGCGGCGCCGGCCCGTCGCTGGCGGCGTGCGCGGGACTCGCACACGTCGACACGCACCTGTCCGCGGAAAGCGCGTCGGACAAGCTGCGGGCCTTACTGGACGGGATCGAGGCAGAGGTCGAACGACGCGTGCGCGCGGTAGGCCGCTCGGCACCGGTTAACGCAGGTCCGGACGCTCCAAGCCGGCCACGAATGCTTGTAGTCGTCGACGGCTTCGACCGCCTCGCGGCAGATCACCCGTGGTTTGCCAAGGGCCTGGCCGCCGCTGCACGCGACGGACGAGACCACGACCTGCACGTGGCAGTCGGCGTCACCCTGGAAGACGCGCACGCTGTGCGCCTCCTGGACGGAGACCTGTGCGATGAAGCGCAAATCAGACTGGCCCTGCGCACCCACGGCGCCGAGGAGTCCCGCAAACTGATCTCGCTGCCCTCAGCGGTCTCGGTGCGCGCGGACAACCCGGGCCGCGGCCACCTGGCGCTGCCCGACGGTCGCGTGCTCCTGATCCAGACCCCGCTGATCAGCGGCCGAATGCCGTCCAGCGCGTCGAGCCGCGCCGCCGTGACCCGGATCCCGTGGTCGGAACTCGGCTCCCCCGTCCCCCGCCGCACCGCCGCCGAGTCCGCGTCGACGGGACAGTCCGGCGGCCCCACGGACCTCGCCCTGTTCGTCGAGACCGTAAGGCGTACCGCGTCACGTTGAGTCGCGTTGAGTCGCGTTAAGTCTCAGGCGGGTAGTGCACGCGAGGCCGCTTCTACCGCCTGTGTCGCCGCCTCCTGACACGGCATCAGCTGGTCAGGAGACGGCGCGGATCACATCGCGGGCCGGCTACGCCAGCGAACCGGTGCGCAGCATGGTGCGTAGGACGCGCAGCGCCACCGAGAGGATCGCCAGGTCGAACGTGTCGGCGGTTGCGATCTCCTCCAGGACCGACTGGGCACGCTGCACCGCCGCACGGTTCTTCTCGACCCAGGTGGCGAAGCGGGTGTCGGGCTCGGTTTCGCCGGGGGCCGCCGCCAGGACCTCGAAGGTGAGCGCGGCCTGCGCGGTGTAGAGCTCCTCACGTACCGCGGCACGCGCCATCGCCTGCCAGCGGTCGGTGCGGGGCAGGGCGTTGATCCTGTCGCGCAGGTTGCCGATGCGGAGGCGGTCGACGATGTCGAAGTAGCACTCGGCCACCTCGATGGGCGCGCGGCCGCTGTCCCAGGCGACCTCGACGATGTCGAGTGACGAGTACGCGACCGCCGCGCACGCCGTGCGGGCGGCCAGGTCTTCGGGCACGCCCGCGTCGATCAGTTCGCGCTTCGACGCCGTGAGCTGGTCGAAGTCGGCGCCCTTGAGAAGCTTCGGCAGCTGCGCGATGACCTCGGCGACGCCGGAGCGGAAGGCCTCGACCTGTGCGGCCATGTCCAGCGGATGGCGGCGGTTGAGCAGGAACCAGCGGGCGCCGCGCTCGGTCAGCCGGCGGGCGGCCAGCCGCATCCTGATCTGCACCTGCGAGCCGAGCTTGTTGTCCAACGCGTCCACCGCGGACCAGAACGAGTGCAGGTCGAAGACCGCGCCGGCCACCGCGTGCGCGCGGGCGATCTCCTCGGCCGAGGCCCCGGTCTCCTCGCGCATCCGGAAAACGAAGCTGGTTCCGGCGTTGTTGACCAGGCTGTTGACCACCTGGGTGGTGATGATCTCGCGACGCAGCGGGTGCGCCTCGATCCGGTCGCGGAACCGCTCGCGCAGCGCGCTGGGGAAGTAGTGGAACAGCTCGGTCTTGAGGAACGGCTCGTCCGGCAGCGACGAGGCCAGCAGCTCGTCCTCAAGGGTGATCTTCGTGTAGGCCAGCAGCACGGACAGCTCCGGCTGGGTCAGCCCCAGGCCCGCCTGGCGCCGCTCGTTGAGCACCCGCTCGCCGGGCAGGAACTCCAGCTCACGGTTCAGGTGCCCCTCGGCGACCAGCCTGCGCAGGTACCGGCTGTGCACGTTCAGCAGCGCCGGGGCCTGCGCCAGCGCGGAGGCCAGCGCGACGTTCTGGCCGTAGTTGTCGACCAGCACCAGCCGGCCGACCTCCTCGGTCATCTCGGCCAGCAGGGCGCCGCGCTCGGCCGCGGCCAGCTCGCCGGAGGCCACCGCCTGGTCCAGCAGGATCTTGATGTTGACCTCGTGGTCCGAGGTGTCCACGCCGGCCGAGTTGTCGATCGCGTCGGTGCAGATCTTGCCGCCGGAGCCGCCCGCACCCTGGAGTGCGAACTCGATCCGGCCCAGCTGGGTGAAGCCGAGGTTGCCGCCCTCGCCGACCACCTTTGCGCGCAGGTCGGCGCCGTTGATCCGGACCGCGTCGTTGGCCTTGTCGCCGACATCCGCGTTGGACTCGCCGGACGCCTTCACGTACGTGCCGATGCCGCCGTTCCAGAACAGGTCGACCGGCGCGAGCAGGATCGCCCGCATCAGCTCGGCCGGCGTCACCCGCAGCACCGAGTCGTCCAGGCCGAGCACCGCGCGCACCTGCGGCGTGAGCGGGATCGACTTGGCCGAGCGCGGGAAGACGCCGCCGCCCGCCGTGATCAGTCGCTTGTCGTAGTCGTTCCAGGACGAGCGCGGCAGGTCGAACAGCCGGCGCCGCTCGACATAGGTGGCGGCGGCATCCGGGTCCGGGTCGAGGAACACGTGCCGGTGATCGAACGCGGCGACCAACCGGATGTGCTCGGAGAGCAGCATGCCGTTGCCGAACACGTCGCCGGACATGTCACCGACGCCGACCACGGTGAAGTCCTGCGACTGCGTGTCGAGACCGAGCTCGCGGAAGTGGTACTTCACCGACTCCCACGCGCCGCGCGCGGTGATCCCCATCGCCTTGTGGTCGAAGCCGACCGAGCCCCCGGAGGCGAACGCGTCGCCCAGCCAGTAGCCGTAGTCGGTGGCGATGCCGTTCGCGATGTCGCTGAAGGTGGCGGTGCCCTTGTCCGCGGCGACGACCAGGTACGGGTCGTCGGTGT
>JBOHCW010000567.1:0-6259 GCA_050725375.1 Actinocrinis sp.
GGCCGGCCGTGCTCACCGCGGCCGGCCTGGCGCTGGACCCGGCCAGCCGTGCGGTGTCACGTGACGGCGCGCCGCTGGAGCTGACCGGCCGGGAGGTCGCCGTCCTGGAGCACCTGCTGCGGCACAAGGGGCGCGTGGTGTCCAAGACCGAGCTGCTGGAGCACTGCTGGGACGTGCACTTCGACGGCGGACCGGCGGTCGTCGAGGTGCTGGTGCACCGGCTGCGCCGCAAGATCGAACCCGTCGGCGCGGACCCGGTGGTCGTCACCGTCCGCGGCCGGGGCTACCTGATCCGCGGCGAGCGCGCATGAGCCGGCCGCGCGGTATCAGGACCGCGACACGGTTCCGCTTCCGGCGCCCCGCCGTGCGCGTGAACCCCCGCGCGCTGCGCACGCGTGTGACCGCCGTCGCGGGCCTGACGCTGACCGCGACCGTCACGCTCGGCCTGGTGATCATGTACCTGTTGCAACGGCAGTCGGCGTATCGGACGGTCGACGGCCAGCTGCGCACGTATGCGCAACAGATCGCGCAGTCCGGGCAGGGCGGCACCTGGGCCGTGTCGCTCGCGCGCTCCACGCTCGACCCGAACGCCGAGGCCCAGGTTCTCGGGCCGGACGGGCACGTGCTGGCCGCCACCCGCTTGTTGCGCGGCCTTCCCGCCGTCTACGCGCTGCCGGCGGGGGCGAGCATCCCGGTGCGTCTGAAGGCCGCCGACGCGATCGTCCCGAACGAGGTGCGCGTCGTCGGCCTGCGCGTCACCGTTTCCGGGCAGCCGGTCACGATCGTCGTCGGGACCCCCACGAATCTGCTCGGCCCGATCGACGAGACCTTCGGCAGGCTGCTGATCGTCGGGGTGCCGGGCATCCTGGTCCTGGCCGGCGTGACCGTGTGGTGGGTCGTGGGCCGCGCGCTGCTGCCGGTCGGGCGCATCCGCCGCGCGGTCACCGAGATCACCGCGGCCGACCTCTCGCGCCGGGTGCCGCGGCCCGACACCCGGGACGAGATCGAGGACCTGGCCGCGACGATGAACGACATGCTGGCGAGGCTGGAGAACTCCGCGCTGCGCCAGCGCCGCTTCGTCTCCGACGCCTCGCACGAACTGCGCAGCCCGCTGGCCGCGATCCGTACCGCCCTGGAGGTCGGCCTCGCCCACCCCGACCGGGCGCCCTGGCCAGACATCGCGCGGCGCGCGGCGCGCCAGACCGTGCGGCTGGAGGAGCTGGTCCAGCAGCTGCTGTTGCTGGCCAAGGCCGACGACCGCCAGTTGGCCGCGCAGCGCCGCCCGGTCGACCTGGGCGCGCTGCTCGAAGAGGTGCGCGCCACCAGCGTGACCCGCCAGGTCGAGGTGACGATCACCGCGCAGCCGCAGGCGCGAATGCTCGGCAACCCCGAGCACCTGTCCCGGCTCATCCGCAACGTCCTGGACAACGCGATCCGTTACGCCGACCGCAAGGTCCTGATCGACGCGCGCGCGGTCGGCGACGACATCAGGGTGCAGATCATCGACGACGGGCCCGGCATCGCGCCGGAGGAACGCGAACGCGTCTTCGACCGCTTCGTGCGCCTGGACGCGAGCCGTGAACGCGCCAGCGGCTCCACCGGCCTCGGCCTGGCCATCGCCCGTGAGATCGCCATCGCGCACGGCGGCGAGATCGTCATCACCGGCGCCCCCGGCACCGGTGACCCGGGCACCGGAACCTGCGTGGTCATCACCATGCCGGGGACCGGAGAACACCGGGAGGGCGCGGCGGGAATCGATGCGGCCTAGACGAGCCCGGCAGCACTACTGGCAGCACTACTGGCAGCGCTACCGGCAGCGCTACCGGCAGCACTATGCGCCTACATCGACGGAGCGGGCTGCGGGCCGCGACCGGCGGCGGCCAGTTCCCGGCGGGCGCAGTTCTCGACCAGCAGCGGCACGAAGTCGCGGATCCTGCTGCCCTCGAAGCGCCGGTAGACCTCCTGGACCTTCCGCGCGACGTCGTCGGCGCCCAGACCGGGGGCGAAGGTGGAAATCAGGCGACTGATAACGTGCTCGATCGCCCTGCGTTCGGCGGCCTTCTGCTCTTCGGTCACGGTCCCTCCCTGGACACGTTCGCGGCGCACGCGAGTTCCCATCTCACCATCCACGTGTGAACGGGCACCCGCAAGGTTGTTCACCCGTATATACGAATGGCCGGATCGGGGGGCCTCGTCGTCATCGGGTGTCTTGAAGCGGTCACGTGCGCGTCCAGATCCACCGGCTGGCCCGCGGCCTTTAGCCAGGTCGCCGAATCCTGCGACGTTGTAACTTTCCCTGGTCAGCAGCACCATTCACCGGCCGCGCGAGGTTTCGTTGGCTTTCGGTCGTGCTCCGCCTACCTTGCCCGCGCAAGGAGAGGAGACCACGATGCCTATCACGGGCGCCGTCCGCCGGCCGGCCGCAGCAGTTCCAATCTCCGTCAGGCGCGCGAAAGCGATGAGGGCGACGGGCGCGGTGACCGCGGTCGCGGTGCTGTGCTCCGTGGCCGTCGTCGGCACCGCGCACCGCGCCTTCGCGGCCGACACCGCCACGATCAACGGATCGACGACCTTCCAGACCATCACCGGTTTCGGCGCCTCTGAGGCGTTCGGCGAGGCGAGCACCGTGATGAGCGCCGCGCCGGCGGTGCAGCAGCAGGTGCTGGCGGACCTGTACAGCCCGACCACCGGGGCCGGGCTGACCATGTTGCGCAACGAGATCAGCGCCGACTCGGGCGGCACCATCGAGCCGACCGCGCCGAGCGGTCCGAGCGCCGCGCCGTCGTACGTGTCGCTGGCTTCGATCAACCAGGACCAGGGCCAGTTGTGGTTCGCGCAGCAGATCAAGAGCCTGTACGGCGTCAACAACGTGTTCGCCGACGCATGGAGCGCCCCGGCGTTCATGAAGACCAACAACTCGACCAGCAACGGCGGGGCCGTGTGCGGCCTGTCCGGCGCCACGTGCAGCAGCGGCAGCTGGGTGCAGGCGTACTCGAACTACCTGGTCCAGTACGCGAAGGACTATTCGGACGCGGGCATCCCGCTCACGTACCTGGGCCCGGAGAACGAGGCGAACCTCTCGACCAGCTACGACAGCATGCAGCTGAGCCCGTCGCAGACCGCTCAACTGCTCGACACGCTCGGCCCGGCCGTGGCGGGCTCGGGCCTGTCCACGCAGCTGGAGTGCTGCGCCACCGAGGGCTGGGACTACGCGGGCCAGTATGCGGCCGCGATCGAGGGCGACGCGACCGCGAACTCGTACACGAAGGCGTTCACCAGCCACGGCTACACCGGCGCGCCGACCTCGGCGCTGTCCGGCTGGAGCAAGCCGGCCTGGCAGACCGAATGGTCCACCTTCGAGGGCTGGAACCCGGCCTGGGACGACGGCTCAAGCGCCTCCGGGCTGACCTGGGCGCAGCACATCTACCAGGGGCTGACCGGCGCGAACCTGAGCGCGTTCCTGTACTGGTGGGGCAGCACGACCCCGTCGGAGAACGGCGACAACGAGGGCCTGCTGGAGATCAACGGCAGCACGGTCACCCCGGCCGGGCGCCTGTGGGCGTTCGCCAACTACAGCCGGTACATCCATCCCGGCGCGGTGCGCATCGGCACGTCGACGTCGAACAGCGGCCTGGAGATCAGTGCCTTCAAGAACACCGACGGCACCGTCGCGGTGGTCGTGCTCAACACGACATCGAGCTCTGACACGGTCGACTACGCGCTGACCGGTACCGGCGTGACCAGCGGAACCGCGACGCCCGTGCTGACGAACTCCACCAGCAACGCGGCGACTCAGGCCACGATCCCGGTCGGCGGCGGCTCGTTCACCGCGTCGGTCCCGGCGCGTTCACTGGCGACATACGTGATCACGCCGGGCAGCGGCCAGTCCACGTCGGCGTCCGCATCGGCGTCCTCGTCGCCGACCCAGTCCGCGTCACCCTCGACGTCACCCTCGACGTCGCCGTCGGCCTCCGTGTCCTCGTCACCCTCGATGTCACCGTCGCCGTCACCGTCGCCCAGCAACACCGCGCATGGCGGCTGCACCGTGCAGTACGCCACCACCGCGCAGTGGGGCGGCGGCTTCACGGCGAACGTGGTGATCACGAACAACGGCACGTCCGCGATCAACGGATGGACCCTGGCGTACACGTTCCCCGGCGACCAGAAGATCACCAATGCGTGGAACGCCCAGACCAGCCAGTCCGGCGAGGCGGTGAGCGCCGTCAACATGAGCTACAACGCGGCGATCGCACCGGGCGGCAACACCAGCTTCGGCTTCCAGGGCACCTGGACCAACAGCGACTCGCCACCGACCGGCTTCAGCCTGAACGGAGCGTCCTGCGGTACGTAGGCCCGGCTTGACAGTGCCAACGATCCGTCACACGCCGCGACCCCCGCCGATCCCACGATCGGCAGGGGCCGCGGCCACGCGCCTATCCGAAACGGACGACTGTCACGCACCGCCGACTGCGACGACGCCGTTGAGCGTCCCGACGAACACCTGGTCGCCGACCAGTGTCGGCGACGCGAAGTTCGGCGCGCGGCCGATCTGGATCTGCGCCTTCGTCGCCCCGGTCGCCGGGTCGAGCGCGTACAGCTCGCCGCCGTTGTAATCCATCGTCCACACGGCGCCGCCGCCGACCACGGGCGAGCCCTCGGCCGGCACGATGGACTTCCACAGCTGCGTCGGCGTCCCGGCCGAACTGATGGTCACGGCCTGCGGACCGGTGACGCAGGGCAGGTAGACGGTGTTGCCGACGACGGCGGCGGCGCCGAAGGTCTCACAGGTGTTGGCGAGTTCGCCGACCTGGCCCCCGACGCCGCCCAGCGCGTTGGCTTGCAACACGTAGCCGTTGCCGGTCTTGCCGTCCTCATAGACGTACTGGCCGACCAGCGCCGGAGTCATCGAACCGAGGTCCGCGTCGCCGCCGTTCTGGGTGGCCCAGTCGGAGGGGGCGAAGAAGTCGAGCCGCTGCAGAGCTGGCGACAGCTTGATCACCGAATCACTGCCGTCGTAGGTCCCTGATACGGCCGCGCCGTTCCCGGACGCGTACAGCAGGTTGCCGCTGCCGTCCACGACCCCGCCGCCCGGTCCCCAGATGCCGGCCTCGCGCGCGGTCGGCACCGCGTAGCTCTGCGGGTCCGAGCCGGCGGTGGTCACCGAGACCACCTGCCCGATGTAGTTGCCGCAGTCGCCGAACAGACCGCCGTACGGTACGTAAATACGACCGTTGAGCAGGGTCAGGGCGGCGCGCTGCTGGTACGCGATCGCGTCGCCGAGCGGCGGCTCGATCGGAACCTGCATCTCGACGGTGCCGGTGTCGGCGTTGACGCCCACCAGCGTGTGCGTGCCGCCGAGCAGTTCCGCGACCGTGAACAGCCGGTTGGTGCCGGGGTCGTACACCATCGTGCTGGTGATGCCCAGCGGTCCGATGTCGCCGCACGGCAGCGCCGACAACGGCTCCGGCGAGCCGAGATGCGCCGACCAGAGCACGGCGCCGGTGGACCGGTTGAGCGCGTAGACCGTGTCGTTCTCGGTGGCCGCGAATATCCGGCCGCCGACGACGAGCGGTTGGCCGTACACGGCGCCGTCCAGCGCCGCGTTCCAGTCCACTGACAAGGTGGACAGCGGGTCGAGCCTGGATTGGTACCCGTCGCGCAGGTTGTTGAGGTGGTAGGTGGGCCAGTCCCCTTCAGTGACCGCCGCGCGTGCGACGGGACCGGCAGCGGTTGAAACGGCAGCACACGCGACGACGAGCCCGAATGCCGCGGCTGCCCTTACGATCGTCCTCGCCATGAGCCGCAGGCTAGAGAGCGGCGCATTTCCCGCAAACCGCCGCTGAGCGCATACCCGTCCCACCAGCGGCGACGCGGGAACCGGCACCCCGAGAAGGCGAAACTTACCGGCGGATCGCTCGCAGCGGCGCGGCGCGGGCAAGACCGCGACCGTGCCCACCCGGCCACCACCTGTCCGTTCAAACGGACAACGCGGCTACCTGTGGGAGCCGGGTCGGGTCGGGTCGGCTCGGGGTCCGCGGTTCTCGTTGTGGGTGATAGCGACGTCGTCTCATCTGTCCGTTTCAAACGGACAGCATTGCCGGCGCTTCGGGTGAGTTCGGGTCCGCCGTGCTCGTCGTGGTTTGCAGCGCCGTTGTCTCACCTGTCCGTTTCAAACGGACAACGCGGCTACCTGTGGGGAGTCGGGTCGAATGGGTCTGGTCGGGCGGATGAGCCTGGGTCCGCGGTCTAGGCGTCGGCG
>JBOHCW010000568.1:0-4222 GCA_050725375.1 Actinocrinis sp.
GCGAGCATCGCGACCTGTCGTTCCCGCTGGGTCAGGGCACTGAACACGTCGAACTGCGCCTCGGCCGCGGCGGTGGCCTCGTCGGCGTGCGCGGTGACCTCGGCGCGGGCGGTCAGGTCGTCGAGCAACGGCGTGGCCTCGTCGGTGATCCGGGCCGCGCCCACGGCCGTGGCGATCTTGACCGCGCGTTCGAGCCACTGCGTCGCGACGGCCGGGCCGTAGGCCCGTTCGGCCTCGCGGGCGCCCTGGACGAGCGTCCAGGCTTGGCGCACCGGAATGCCGGCGCGACCGAAGCCGTCCGCGGCGCGCCGGTACATCCTGGCGGCGGACTCGTGGTGGCCGTCCGCCGCGTGCACCGCCGCTCTCGCGCGCAGGGCGAACATGCGCTTCATGGGCAGTCCGAGCGAGTCGGCCTCGGCGCTCGCCTGCCTGGACCAGCGGCGCGCGGCGCGGGGGTAGCCGGCCTGCAGGGCGGCCTCGGCGAGCAACGCGTGGCAGATCGGGCGCAGGGTGGGCAGGACCAGCGTGAGCTCGCGTCCGCCGGCGCGTTCCAGCAGGTCACGGATGCAGCCGTCCGGGTCGCCGTCCAGAAGGCGGCCCTGGGCGAGGATTTCGACCCCGGCCCTCAGCCACCAGCCGTTGCCGTGCTTGGCGACGGAAACGGCCTCCTCGGCCATCGCGACGGCGGCGCTCGCCTCGGCGCTCGGGCGCGACCACATGCGGCCCGCGGCGTCGACGGTGAGGGCGAGGCCGGCCACGTCGCGCGCGCCTTGGGCCCGGGCCAGGCGGTGGGCGGTCCGGATCAGGGGCTCGGCCTCGTCGGCGCGGCCGGTGAGCTGCGTCGTGCGGGCGACGCCCAGCAGCATCAGGGGTATGACATGATGCCGGCCGGTCGCGCGTGCGACGGCGAGGCCGCGGGTCAGGTGGCGGTGCGCGTCGGTGAGGCGCTCGTTGAAGAACTCGCCCCAGCCCAGCAGCGTGACGCTCTCCAGGTCGCGTGCGAGCGCGCCGTCGTGCAGGCCGTCGATCAGCCGCGCGGACGATGCGATGGCGGTCGCGGCGGCCGCGTCGCCGAGGTACACGTGACCGAACGCTGACAGGGCACGGGCGCAGGCCTCGGTCTCGGTGTCGCCGCCGCGGCGGGTCGCCTCGATCGTGTCGTGCACGAGCGACTGGGCACGCGCGTACTCGCCGCGCAGCAGGCACACCTTGCCGTACTCGACGGCCAGGGCGGCGGCGTGGCCGGACGGCTGTGGGTGCCTGGTCGCGAGCAGCGGGGCCAGCGCGGCGGTGGCGACTGCTTCGGCCTCGTCGTAGTGGCCCAGGTCGCGTTCGGCGCCGACCCAGAGTTCGTATGCTTCGAGTGTTGACTCTTGGGTCGACTCCGCGGCCGAGTCGCAGGTCGGCCCGGACGTTGATTCGGACGTTGATTCCGACGCTGATTCGGATGCTGATTCGGACGCGCGCAGCACGCGGTGCGCCAGCGCGCGGGCCTGCGCCGGGCGACCGGCGGAGCGTAGGGCCCGTGACCAGCGCAGGGTGAGCGCGGTGCGGGTGGCGCCTGCCTCAGAGCACTGCGGTAGCGCGTCCAGTGCGAGTTCAAGCCAGTGCGCGGCATGGGCGGGAGCGTCGGTGATCGCTTGTTCGGCGGCCTCGGCCAGCAGTCGCGCCGCGGCGAGATCGCCCGGCCGCAAGATGTGCTCGACGTGCCGGGCCAGGACTGTAGCAGGCGCGTTTCGGGCCGTGAGCAGGTCGAATGCGCGCCGGTGCGCCTTGTGGCGGGCGGCTGCCGGCGCGCTGTCCAGCACGGCGTGGCGGACGAGTGGATGGCGGAAGGCGAACCGGGCGCCGGTGCCCAGCGGACGGACCAGGTCTCGGGCGGCCAGGCGGCCGAGGGCGTTTCGGGCCTCGTCGGGCGCGCTCGAACCTGTATCGCCGAGTCCTGAGACGGCGGCGGCGTCGTCCGCGGTGAAGCCGTCGCCCAGGACGGCTGCGGCGAGTACGACCGCTGACGCCGCGGCGTCCAGGCGGGCCAACTCGGCGACCAGGGTCGATCCGGCGCGCAGCAGCCGGTCCGCAGTGGTGCCGGTGTGTTCGGGCCAGGCGTCGGCGCGCCAACCGGCCCGGGTCAGGATCGCGGCGTACCGAGGATTGCCGCCGGCGGCCTCGTACAAGGCCGGCCCGGCCGCTTCCGGCAGCCGCCAGGCGGCGACCAGCGCCGCGAAGGACCGCTCGTCGAGGCGGTCCGGTTCCAAGCGGACCAGGCCGTCGGCGGCCGTCGCGTGGGCCAACGCGTCGAGCAGCTTGGGCGAAGTCTGACGTGGCCGGTGCGCCAGGGCGAGTATGAACGGTCCGGGCACCGGGGTGCGCACGAGCTGCGCGAGCAGATCGACGGAGGCGGCGTCGCAGAGGTGTACGTCGTCCAGGATCAGCGCCGTGGGACGTGACCGGGCCAGGCTGCTGAGCCGGGCGTGCACGGCGCGGCCGAAGCGGAAGCGCGCGTCGTCGTCGGCGTCCGGCGGCGGCAGATCGGGCGTCGGCCACGTGTCGCGCAGGACCTGGTACGCGACGCTCGGTTGATCGACTGCGCGCGCGCGATGAACGGCCACGTCGCCGGCGCGTGCGCGGGTGGCCAGGAAATCGAGCAGCACCGTCTTGCCGATGCCCGGATCGCCGGCGATGTCCACCAGGGCGCCGCGCCGCGCCGGCAAGCCGTCGACCACCGCGTGCAGGCGCGCGATCTGCGCCGTTCGCCCCATCAGCCCAGGCGCCGACTCTTGCGCATCGTCGCCTTCTACTACGGAGTCCATGTCAGCGCCTCCCTGACGGTCCCACTCCCCAGGGCGCGTTCGAACGGTTCACGCGCCCCCGCGTTGCCGTGGACTCTCCGGCGTATCGACGCACCGTGATTAGGTAACGCCGTTACGTGGCTTTACCGATGATACTCGAATTCGCCGAGGTCTTATATGGAGGAAGGCGTCGCCTTCACGGGCTTGCGCGCCGGAATCCGCAGTCCGAGACCGGGGGGTCGCGTATGCCGCAACCGCTGAGCGCGTTGGAGTCAGGGCTCGTGGGTGCGGCGCAGCAGCTTCACAGACCGGCATCCGCGCTGGTCGGACGCGATCGGGAACTGTCCCGGCTGGATGCGGCGCTCGAACGCGCGCGGGCCGGGCGGTGCGTCGTGCTCGAAGTGTCCGGCGATCCGGGGATGGGGAAATCCAGTCTTCTTCAAGCATTCGCGGACCGTGCGGCGTCTCGATATATGAGCGTATTGACGAGTCGCGCCTCGCGATTCGAACAGGCGCGGCCCTACGGTCTTTTCGCCGATCCGATCGCGCGCGCGGACGACCTCGTGCGCGCGCATGTCGACATCGGAGGCGGCGGCTCCGGCGTGCTTGACCGGCCGCCGCCGTTCGACGGCGCCGGCGCCGTGGCGGACCTCATCGCGGCGTCCTGCGACGAGCGCGGAATGCTGCTGTGCCTTGACGATCTGCACTGGGCGGACGTCTCGTCGCTCAGCCTGCTGCGACGCCTGCTGCGCGACCCGCCGGACGTGCCGATGGTCGTCGCCTGCGCCTTCCGGCCACGTCAGGCCCCTGCGTTGCTGGTGGCGTACCTCAGAGACATCGCAGAGCGCTGCGGCAGCGAGCGGCTCGACCTCGCACCGCTGGACCGGGACGCCTCCGGCGCGCTGCTCGGTCCCGGCGTCGAGGCGCCCAGACTTGCCTCGCTGCACCAGATCAGCGGCGGAAACCCGCTCTACCTGCGCATTCTCGCCGCGCTTCCCGAAGGCCCCGGCAGCGACCAGGTCGCGCGCACGGCGTGGTCGGCGCTGCTCGGCGAGCTGGCGGTCGCCGAGCCCGAACACGTCGCGGCGCTGCGCGCGGCCGCGCTGCTGGGCGATCCGTTCGACTCGGCCCTGCTGCCGGCCGCCGCCGGACTCGACGCGGAGGTCGCATTCGGCGCGTTGGACGAACTGGCCGCCGCCGACCTGGTGCGGTCCGGCATCGGCGAGCCGTCCCGATTCCGGTTCCGGCATCCGCTGGTGCGCGGACTCGTGCTGTTGCAGACCCCTGTGTCGTGGCGGATCGCCGCGCACCGCCGCGCGGCCGAGGCGTTGCGTGCGGCCGGATCCGGCCTGGTCGAGCGTGCGCCGCACATCGCGGCCTCGGCGCGGACCGGCGACGTGCTCGCGGCGGGCGAACTGCTCGCGGCGGCGCAG
>JBOHCW010000569.1:0-3604 GCA_050725375.1 Actinocrinis sp.
GGGCAAGTACCGCAACAGCGTCTGGTTCACCTTCACCTCCCCCGCCTGCTGCCACCCGTTCGTGAACCGGGCCGAGGAGATGCCGTCGATGGTGGCGACGCTGCGCGGCGCGTACGCGCACCATGTGGGCGAGCCGTGCTGGGAGATGTTCATCAGGGACCTGCGGGAGGCCAGCGCGCAGTTCGCCGCGCTGTGGGCGGACCACGAGGTGGGCGGCTACGGGACCCGGCACAAGATCTTCCAGCATCCGACCGCCGGCCTGCTCGACTTCAAGACGATGAGCATGGGCCTCCACTCGACGCCCGGTGCGCGCATGGTGGTCTACCTCCCGGCGGACGACGCGACGACGGAGGCGATACGCGGCGTCCAGTCCGGCCTGACCAGGTGCCCGCCGGACGTACTCGACTGTGGACACAGGTTCCACTACAACGGTGGGCGCGACGAAGCCGAAGCGGAGAGCGAGAACTGACGGCGCGTTAGAGCGCGTCGTGCTCGGGTTTGGTGGCGAGCTGTGTGTAAAGCTCGGCGAGCTGCGTCAGGGACTGCTCGACGCTTGGCCAGCTCTCTGCGCGGCGGCGGCCTAGGCCGGTGAGGCGCACGCGCTCGTCCGGGCTCGCAGCGAGGTGCCTTACCGCACCGGCGACTGCGTGCGAATCGTGTACGGGCACGAGTACGGCCGCGTCGCCGACCAAGTCGGGCGTGCCGCCTGTAGCCGTGGCGACGACCGGTAAGCCCGCGCGCATCGCTTCCTGGAGCGCGAACGCACGCGCTTCCCAGACCGATGTGAGCACGAGTACATCCGCGGCGCCGAGCAGGTCGGCGACGTCGTCGCGCGGTCCGAGGAGTGTCGCGTCGAGACGGCGCTCGTCGATCGTCTGCTGGAGTTGGGCGTGCAGCGGTCCGTCTCCGGCTATCGCCAGCCGTGGCGCGCGTGCTGACGGTTCGTTCGCCGGCCAGTCCGTTCGCCACTGCGCCGCCGCGTCGAGCAGCGTCGCAAAGTCCTTCTGCGGAGCGAGGCGGCCTATCGCCAGTACAAGGAACTCGCCCTCTGCGACGCCGAGTTGCGCGCGCACGCTCGCACGCACGCGTCTCGCCTCAGGCAACGTCGGCGCAGGTACAGGTGCCAGATGCGCGTTACGCGCGCCGAGTGCGCGCGCACGATCTACCAGGTCGATCGACGCGCCAAGGACGACATCCGCGCGTGCAATCGCGAGCCGTTCCAGTCCGCTCAGCAGGAAGGCTTTGACACCTGTGGCGAGGATCGCGTTGTGCAGCGTGACGGCGTAGGGCACGGCGCGACGCATTAGGGCGAGACCGGTGAGTGCACCGGCGCGAATCCCGTGTGCGTGCACGGCATCGGCGTCGGCAAGGGCTGCCCGCAAAGCCTTAACAGCAGCGACATCCCGTACCGGATGCGGCGACGCCCCGATCGGCACCGGCCTGAAGCGCGCGCCGGCATCCGCGAACCGGAAGCGCGCCTCGGTCCGCACGGGCGCCGCGACCGTGACCGCGAAGCCGCGCTCGACCATCCCGGCCGCGAGATCGCGCACGTGCCCGCCCACGCCGCCGCCGCTCGTGCCGAGCACGAACGTGACACGCACGCTCATTGCTCGCGCCCGTCCCGCGTCGCCCCCGGGTCGCGTTCACGCGGCCGGGCCGCACGCATCGCCAGGCCGTACTCGGGCGGACCCTGCCGCAGCCGCGCGATCAGGGACCGGATGTCGCCGCCGTCGAAGGCGAAGAAGACCGCGGCGAACACGCCGACCGCGGCCAGGCCGCACAGCAGCGCGACGCCGAGCGCCGAGGCCGGGCCGATCGGCCCTATCCAGGCCGCGAGCAGCCACCCGACCGCTCCGGCCGCCGCCGCGCCGAGCAGGCCGACCAGCCCGGCGCGCGGCACTCCCGCGAACGCGCCGGGCCCGATGTGCCGGTGCGCGGCGGCCAGCAGCAGGATCGCGGCGATCGTCATGCCGCACGTGTTGCCCAGGCCCAGCGCGGCGACGGCCTGTTGCGGCGGGAACAGCCCGATCAGGGCGCAGTCCGCGCCGAGCACGATGAGCCAGCCGGCCACGGTCGCCACGGCCGCGTCACGCCCGTGGCCGCCCGCGTAGAGCACCCGCCCGAGGTGCGCGATGGCCGCGTAACCGGGCAGTCCGAGGGAGAACGCGAGCAGCCCGTACACCATCATCGACGGCCTAGGGCCGTGCGGCGCCGAAATGAACAGATACGCGATCGGCCAGGCCGTGGCGACCAGCAGTCCGACGCCGCCACAGGACGCGATCAGCACGGCCCGGCTCGTCGTCGCGACGCCGCTGCGGTAACCGGTCACATCGCCGCTGTCCGCGCGCGCTGCGAGGTCTGTGAACGCCGTCGTGGCGATCGGTACCGCGAAGACCGCATAAGGCAGCACGAAGACGGCCCAGCTGAACGTGTACACCGTCAGCGCTCCGGTCGCCGCGTGCGTATGGCTGGTGAGCAGTACGACGCCGAGTACCGAAATGTTCTGCGCCGCGAGGGTCGCGATACCGGCGACGGCGAGACGCGCCGCGCGCCGCGCCACCCCAGCCGGAAAACGGAACCGTGGACGCACGCGCAGACCGCTGTGGCGCACCGCCGGCAACAGGCTGAGCGCGAGCGTCGCGACACCGAGCGTCGTGCCGATTCCGAGGAACAGCTGCGACCGCATGCTGAGCGCGCCGAGGTCGCCGCCGGCGGCGCCGGGGTTGAGCGCGCCGAAGCTCAGGTACGTGGCCACCACGACGAGGCTGGACAGCAGCGGCGCCAGCGCCGGGGACAGGAACCGCCGGTCGGACTGCAGCGTCGCGGACAGCACGACGGCCACGCCGTACAGCGGTATCTGCGGCAGGAAAAGCACCAGGAATCTGCTGACCGTGTCCGCGTAGGCGCCGGGCGGCGAGTGTTCGCCGGCCAGCAGCGTGCCGAGCGGGCCGGCCAGCGCGACGCCGACCAGGCACAGCGGCAGCAGCACCGCGATCGTCCAGGTCAGCAGCGCCGAGATGATCGACTCGGCCTGCCCGCGCTCGCCTCGGGTCAGCGGGCCGGCCAGCAGCGGCACCGCGACGCTGGCCAGTGCGCCCCCGGCGACGATGTCGAAGACCGTGTTCGGCACCTGGTTCGCGGTGTTGTACGCATCGGCGAGCGCCTGAGTGCCGACGGTGTGCGAAAAGGCGAGCGTGCGCAGGAAACCGACCGTGCGCGACAGTACCGTGACCGCAGCGATCAAGGCCGCTCCCCCGGCCACCGAGCGTGCGGCGGCGCGGCGGCGCGCTGCGCGGTCCAGGGTCAGCAGATCCATATCTGGTGCGTCATTACCCGGCGCGTCCCGATCCACTACCCCCGGATCGAGTGAACCGTCCTCGACCAGGCCCGCGGCCAGCGCGTCCACCGGCGCGGTCGGCTGTAGCAGCGGATCGTCGACGGAGGGCAGCGGAGCAGGACGATCACGCACGGCGGCCGAGCCCGTCCAGGGCGCGCAGCGGCGGGTTGTTCGCGATCACCTTGGTGAAGGAGACCTTCTCGCTGGCCAGCGCCAGCGCGGTCAGCGCGGCGGCGCGCCAGGCCAGGCCCGCGCGCGAGGCGGAGG
>JBOHCW010000570.1:0-5490 GCA_050725375.1 Actinocrinis sp.
CCGCGGGGTCGGGCGGCGGCTCGGGACGGCATCGCGACGTCGCCCCACGCGAGGAGGGCGCCGTCGTCCGGGGGATCGCCGGCCCCCTGGACGCCGGCGATCGGGGCGCGGATGAGCGTCCGCGGCGCGGCCGGTCCCCACACCCGGCCAGGGCAACCATCACCCTGCCGGTCACCAGTGCGAAACGACAGGGCCCGCGTGTGGCGGGAACCTGCCGTGGCGTATCCGCGCCACGCTGGCCCCACGGGAAACAGGCGGCTCGCACCGCACCCTCAGCCGGCCGCGATCTCCAGGCGGTGGTAAGGCTCCAGCGCCGTCGCGTAGTGCCCGATCAGCTCCTCGCACACCGAGGTCCACGAGCGGCTGAGCACGACCTCGCGCGCGTTCGCGCCGTACTCGGCCCGCATCCGCGGGTCGGCGACCAACTCGCCGACCTTGCGGCGCAAGTCCTCGGTGTCGTCCGGCTCGAACAGCAGCCCGGTGCGGCCCGGGCGCACCAGGTCGAGCGGACCGCCGACGGCGGGGGCGACCACCGGCACGCCCGAGGCCATCGCCTCCTGCACGCACTGGCCGAAGGTGTCGTCGGCGCCGGTGTGCACGAACACGTCGAAGGACGCGTACGCCGCGGACAGCGCTGCCCCGCTCAAGAAGCCGGGCAGCGCCGCGCTCGGCATCAGGGCCCGAAGACTCGCGGCGGCCGGCCCGTCGCCCACCGCGACGATCCGCACCTTCGGCAGGTCGGCCAGGTGCGCCAGCAGGTGCACCCGCTTGTCCGCCGCGAGCCGGCCGACGTAGCCGACCAGCACCTCGCGCTCACCGAGCAGCCACTCGCGCAGCTGGTGGTCGCGGTGCGCCGGGCTGAACCGGTCCGCGTCCACGCCGCGCGCCCACAGCGCCAGCCGCGGCACGCCCTGCGCGCGCAACTGCTCGTAGCTGGCCCGCGACGGCACCAGGGTGACCTCGGCCTGCCGGTGGATGTGCCGGATCCAGGACCAGATCATCGCGTCGGTGCCGCGGAAGCCGTACTGCCGGGCGAACCCGGCCACGTCCGTCTGGAACACCGCGACACAGGGCACGCCGATGCGCCGCGCGGCACGCGCCCCGGCCGCGCCCAGCGCGATCGGCGAGGCCAGGTGCACCAGGTCGGGTTTGAAGGCGCGCAGGATCCGCTCCACCCGCCGGGTCGGCAGCCCCAGCTTGAACTCCCGGTATCCGGGCAGCCCGACGCCGGGCACGGCGACCACCGGGAAGCCCGCGTAGGACTCCGGCCCCGGTCCCGGCGCCACGACCAGCGCCTCGTGGCCGCGCGCGGCCAGGTGCTCCAGGATCCGGCACACCGTGTTGGTGACGCCGTTCACCTGCGGCAGGAAGGATTCTGTGACTACTGCGACCCGCATGTGCCGGAATGTGCCCGGTCGCAGTGGCGCGGGGGTGACCGGCACGCGGTCGGCGGGAGAACTCTGGCCACAGGATCGGTGCGGGTCGGCGGCCGGTCGCGGGCGCCGCGCGAGATGCGCGCGGATCGGCCGGCGGCCCGGCGTCGGACTGTGGCGCCCGGGGAATGGGTATCCCCAATACACTGATCCGTGTTCGGCGTGGGGAGCAAGTCGCCGGGAGGGGCGCGTAGTGACACAGGAAACGGCTACCGACCCGACTGCGCTCCCCGAGCCCGGCCCCGATCCGGCGCCCGAATCCGAACCGGCCGCCGCCGGGCCGGCGCACCGGGTGACCTTTCACAGCGAGTTCGGCAGGGTGCTGCGGACCCGCCCGGACTGGCTGTACGGCATGCTGTGCAGCTGGCTGCTCGGCCTGGGCACCTGGGGCTTCCTGCTGGTGTGCACCAGGCCGAACCTGGCCGACCCGATGAACGCGGTGATCGTGCCGGTGATCCTGACCGCGGTCGCCGACGGCTCGCTGACCAACCAGCTGGCCGCCGAGCCGCAGTGGGCCGCCGGGCTGCTGCGCTCCGGCGCCGACCCGGGGCGCATCCTGCTGGTGCGCAACGTCGTGCTGGCGCTGTGGGAGCTGGTGTTCGTCGGCATCGTCGTGGGGCTGACGGTCTGGGTCGGGCACGGCTCGGCCTGGGTGCGCCCGGCGCTGCCGCAGCTGGCCGTGCTGCCGCTGGCCTCGATCGCGATCGGCAACCTCGCCTCGGTGCTGGTGCCCTGCCCGTTCATGCGGATGAGCAAGCGCTTCCAGGCCGTCGGCACCTGGGCGCGCTGGAGCATCTACATCGCGATCCCGTTCGCCCTGAGCTCGATCGCCGCGGCGATGTGGGCGCTGCCGGTATACCTGGAGGGCCGCTGGGAGCCGCGCGTGGTCACCCGCGTGGTCGACCTCAAGCATTACGCGCCGACAGTGCAGCACGCGACGCACGCGTACATCATGATCTGGGTGATCGTGATCCCGTTGTGGCACCTGACGGTCTGGGCGGTCTCGCTGCGCCTGGCGCAGACGCTCGCCCGCGTACGCCGGCACGGCCTGGTGCGCCTGATGGACCACCATCTGCAACTGACCACGAAGCTGCCGGACATCTCGCTGACCGCCGCGGCCCGGCAGCTGCCGGCCCGGATCCGGGAGATCCCGGCGGACCTGCGCGGCGAGCTGTCCATGATCGGCTCGGAGATCGTGGAGGCGACCACCACCGCGGCCCGGCTCTGACAGGACGTTCGATCCCACGCCCGCACGGCGTCCGGCCTACCTCGCGACGCCGCCGCAGATTCCCGGCGAACCCGGACGAAAGCACCGGTGTGCTGACATCGGCAGTGCCGTTGTGCCAGGCTGGCTGCCGAACTGCGGGAGCACTGGAGAGTACGGGCGAGTGACACGAGGCAGCGACGACGGCCGGCGCACGGCGCGCTGGTCCGGCGGGGTGCTCGCGGCGGGGGTGGCCCTCGGGCTGGGCGTCGCCGCCGTGGGCGTGCGCGCGTCCGACGGCGCCGGGCTGCACGACGGCGGCCTGAGCACCGGCCCGGCAATCCTGCTCGGCCTCGGGTTCGCGGCGGCCGCGGTGATCGCCGCGGCGCGGTACCGCGGCCACATGCACACGACCGAGTCGCCCAGCGTCGCGCACGACCGGCTGCGCCAGGCGACCGTCGCGGTGCTCTTCGCCGCCGCCGTGCTCGTGCCGTTCGCGCTGCTCCTGACGCACAAGGCCGACCCGGGCAGCCAGAACGGGGACCCGGACTTCAACCTCAGGCCGGGCAGGGCGCTGCCGACCGTCACCGGGCAGCCGCAGCCGAGCCGCCCGCCGGCGGGCCGCGACTTCTCCTTCAACCTGACCGCGTTCGTCTGGGTGCTGATGGGCGTGCTCGGCGCCGCGCTGCTGGTGGCGCTGGCCGTCGTCGTCTACCGGATGATGCGCGGCGCGGACGGCGCCGGCCCGCTGGCCGCCGCCCCGCCGACCGGCGGCACGCAGGCCGAGGACGAGGCGCTGGCCGACGCGCTGCTGGCCGGCCGCTCCGCGCTCGACGGCGACGACGCGCGCGCCGCGATCATCGCCTGCTACGCCGCGCTGGAAGCGTCGCTGGAACGCGCGGGCGTCGCCCGTGAACGCGCGGACAGCCCGTCGGACCTGCTCGACCGCGCCGTACGGCGCGACCTGACGGCGGCGGGTTCGCAGAGTGCCGCGACGCTCGCCGACCTCTTCCGCGAGGCGCGCTTCTCCACGCACCCGATGACCGCCGGCCACCTGGACGCCGCGCGGCGCTCGCTCGACGAGGTGACAGCGCTGCTCGCCGACCGTATCCGCGCCCGCGACGCCGAGCGCGCGCCGGCGAAGGCCGGTACGCCGTGACCATGCGCGCCGGGACCGCCGGATCCGGCCCGACGACGCGGCGCGTATCGCGGCTCGGGCACACCGGCCGCGCGCTCTCGCTGCTGATCGGCACGGCCGTCGTCGCCGAGATCGTGCTCGCGGTCGCCGGCGGGGCGGGTGCCGCCGCGGTCGGCGCGGCCGCGATCGTCGTCATCGCGCTGCTGATCGCGCGGTACGTCGCCGGCGCGGAGGCGATGGACGGCTCGTACCGCCGCGCGGTGCGGCTGGTCAGCCAGCGCGAGCCGAGCCTGCAGGGCTGGGCCTCGGCCGTGGACGCGGCCCGCGAATCAGCGGCCGGATACGAGCGGGTGCTGCGTCCGCAGCTGGAGCGCCTGTACGCCGTACGCCTCGCGGACCGGCACGGCGTCTCGCTCTACCACGAGCCCGAACGCGCCGAGGTGATCGTCGGCGCCGAGGTGTTCGCGTGGATCGACCCGCGCCGTGCGCCGTATCTCGGGCCGCTGCCGCCGCGGCTGAACCTGGACCGGCGCACGCACCAGGCGTCCAACGTGCTGCCGCCGGTGCCGGACCGGGTGATCCGCGCCCTGGTCGACCGGCTGGAGTCGCTGTGACCCGGGACGGCGCGGAGATGACGACCACTACACCTACACCGAACGATGCGGCGCCGACGGACCGCGCGGCCGCGACCGATGAGGAGCAGGAAGCCTTGGACGAGCCAGTGACCACCGCGACCGCGCTGACCCCGAAGCAGGCCGGCGCCCGGGCGCACGCCGTGCTCGACGAGGTCGAGAAGGCCGTGGTCGGCAAGCGCCAGGCCCTGGAGCTGGTCATGCTCGGCGTGCTGGCCGGCGGGCACGTGCTGATCGAGGACCTGCCGGGCCTGGGCAAGACCCTGCTGGCCCGTTCCTTCGCCACCGCGCTCGGCCTGGATTTCAAGCGCATCCAGTTCACTCCGGACCTGCTGCCCTCCGACGTGACCGGAGCGCCGTTCTACGACCAGCGCTCCGGCGAGATGGTCTTCCGGCCCGGCCCGGTGTTCACCCACCTGATGCTGGCCGACGAGATCAACCGCACCCCGCCGAAAACGCAGGCGGCGCTGCTGGAGGCGATGGCCGAGGGCCAGGTGTCGGTGGACGGCGCGACCCGCCGGCTGCCCGAGCCGTTCGTGGTCATCGCCACCGACAACCCGATCGAGTACGAGGGCACCTACGCGCTGCCCGAGGCGCAGCTGGACCGGTTCCTGATCAGGGTCCGGATGGGCTACCTGCCGCCGGCCGACGAGGCGGCCATGCTGCGCCGCCGCCTCGACCGCGCCGCGCCGGAGGCGGCGCTGGAGCGGCTGACCGATCCGGCCGAGGTGCTGGCGATGCGCGCCAGCCTGGAGTCGGTCGAGGTGGACGACGACCTGCTCGGCTACATCATCGGCCTGGTCGGCGCGACGCGTAAGCACGCGCAGATGCAGGTCGGCGCGTCACCGCGCGGCGGCCTGGCGCTGGTGCAGCTGGCGCGCGGCCGCGCGGTGCTGGACGGTCGCGACTTCGTGACGCCGGAGGACGTCAAGGCGGTCGCGGTCCCGGCGCTCGCGCACCGCGTCACGCTGCGCCCGGAGCTGTGGGTGCGCCGGATCAGCGCCGACGACGTGGTCGCGGAGATCGTCAATTCGGTGCCCACTCCGCGCACGGTCCCGCAGCCTTGACGGTGCCGCAGCGCGC
>JBOHCW010000571.1:0-5834 GCA_050725375.1 Actinocrinis sp.
GAAGAACGCCGTTCAGCACCTCGTCGTGGATTTCGCCGTCCGAGCGCAGGATCGCGGCGAGCAGATCGCCGCGGCTGACGATGCCGATCAGCCGGCCGTCGGCGTCGACGACCGGCAGGCGCTTGACGTTGTGCGTGCTCATCAGCCAGGCCGCCGTGGCCAGGTTCGCCTCAGGGCGCACGGTGATCGCCGGGCCGCTCATCAGCGCGGCGGCGGACGCGGCGCGGGCCTTGGTGCGCGCCCTGCGCGCCCGCCTGCCCGTCGGCCGCCGGGGTTCGGCGTGCTCGCGGACCAGCTGGGCCTGCTTCTCGATCAGATCGGCCTCGGACACGACGCCCTGCACCCGGTGGTCCGCGTCGACGACGGGAACCGCGCTGATGTCGTTCTCATACAGAATCCGCGCGATGGCCTTGTACGTAGTGAGCGCGCGCACCGAGACCACATCCTTGGTCATCACGGTGCGCACAGTGGTCGCCGCCATCAGCGTCTCCTCGCCCGTCGCTGTTCTCGTTTCCAGCTCAGCGTCGTGCGGGGCGGTGCGGCTGTACACGGTCGAAGGTCCCGCCGCGGGCCGGCCGGTCGGCACTGCTGACCGCGATGCGGCTCAGTGCATGATGTCGAGGCCGTGGTGCGGAAAGACGGCGCGACGCGTGGCGATGACGGCGCGATCGACCGGGTCCGCCGGGTCGAAGCCGTTCGCCCACGGCTGCGGATCCGGACGATGCCCGTCCGCCATGGATCGGGGTGCCGGCCGGCCGGTGCGTTCGGCCGCGTATTCGCGCCAATCCGGTGGGATCTGCGCATCCGCGGGGATCGGCCGGTGGGCGGCCTCGGCGAGCACGTGGGTCCAGATCCTCGGCACGACGTCGAGAACCGCGTACCCGCCGCCGCCGAACAGCACCCAGCGCCCGGCGGCGTGTTCGTGGGCGAGGCGGTGCAGCATCTGGGTGGCCATGCGCTGGCCGTCGACGGTGAGCATCAGATGCGTGAGCGGATCGAGGGCGTGGCTGTCGCAGCCGTGCTGAGTGACCAGCACCTGCGGGGCGAAAGCGCGCAGCAGCGGCGGGACGACGGCGTCGAGGGCGCGAAGCCACTGCCCGTCGCGGGTTCCGGCCGGCAGCGCGACGTTCACACTCATCCCCTGCGCGTCGGGGCCGCCGGACTCGTCGGGCAGGCCGGTGCCGGGGAACAGCGTGCCGGGGTGCTCGTGCAGGCTGATGGTCAGGACCCTGGGATCGTTGTAGAACGCGGACTGCACGCCGTCGCCGTGGTGCGCGTCGATGTCGACGTACGCCACGCGTTCGGCTCCCAGCTCCAGCAGCCGGGCGATGGCCACGGCCACGTCGTTGTAGAGACAGAACCCTGACGCGCGCGCCCGCATGGCGTGGTGCAGACCCCCGGCCATGTTCGCGCCGTGCGCCGCCGCGCCCGACCACACCGCCTCGGCCGCGGCGACACTCGCGCCGACGACCAGCGCCGAGGCCTCGTGCATGCCGGGAAAGACGGGGTTGTCGTCGGTACCCAGCCCGTAGCGGGCGCGCTGCGCGCTCGTGATCCGGGCGACGTTCCGCACGGCGCTGATGTAGTCCGGTGCGTGGACGAGTTCGAGCAGCGCGTCGCCGGCCGGGCTCACCGGGGTGCGCGAGACCCCCGGCGCGTCGAAGATCCCGAACGCCTGCGCCAGGGCCATCGTCAACTCGACCCGGACCGGTGCGAGCGGATGATCGTGTCCGAAATCGTACGACGTGAGCGCGCCGTCCCACGGGATACGCAGGACCTCGTCCATCGCCGCCTCCTCGCGTCTTCGCTCGATCCACTATCGCCTGTACGCGGACCCGCTGCCAGGGCACACGGTCCCTGTCGGCTCGCGTTTCCGGTGGACCGCACGGGACCGGTCCCGGACGCGGGCGGGCCGTTGGTCCCTGGCCGCGCGGGTCGGCGCACGATCGGATAGTCGCCATGGAACCCACTCGGCCGAGGGCGGCGCGCAGCGCAGGCGTGTCATGGTGACGGCGACCGTCGAGCGCGCCCAGTCGCAGGGAACGAACGGCCTGGACCTCGCCGCCGCGGGCGCCATGTCCGCCGAGCAGGTCTCGGCCCGCCTGGGCGTAGACGAGCGCGGCTTGTCCGAGGCGGAGGCGGCGCGACGCCTGGACGAGTTCGGCCCGAACGCGGTGGCGTCGCACGGTACGCGGGCGTGGCTGGTGCTCTGGCACCAGTTGCGCTCCTCGTTGCTGGGTCTGCTGGCGATCGCGGCCGTCGCGTCCTATTTCGTCGGCGAGCGCAGCGACGCGCTGATCATCGGGATCATCCTGGTGCTCTCGGTCGGGCTCGGGTTCGTCAACGAATACCGGGCGGCGCGGGCGGCTGCGGCGTTGCACGCGCAGATCAGCCATCGGGCGGTGGTCCGCCGCGGCGGCCGGCCGATCCAGGTGGAGGTGACCGGCCTGGTGCCGGGAGACCTGGTGGAACTGCGGCTCGGCGAGATCGTGCCTGCCGATCTGCGGGTGGTCGCCGCGGCGGCCCTGGAGTGCGACGAGTCGATGTTGACCGGGGAATCGCTGCCCACGGAAAAGAGCCCCGAACCGGTCGCGGCGGGCACGGTGTTGGCGGAGCGCTCGAGCTGCGCGTTCATGGGCACCGTGGTCCAGTCCGGCAGCGGGCTCGGCGTGGTGGTGGCGACCGGTGCGCGCACCGAGTTCGGGCGCATCGCCCTCGGCCTGGGCGCCCGCCGGCCGCAGACCGCGTTCCAGATCGGCCTTGGCCGGTTCTCGATGCTGCTGGCCGAGGTCGCCGGCGTGCTGACCGCGTCGATCTTCGTGATCAACGTGCTTCTGCACCGTCCCGTGATCGACGCGCTGCTCTTCTCGCTGGCCATCGCGGTCGGCATCACCCCGCAACTGCTCCCGGCGGTCGTCTCCACCAGTCTGGCCGACGGGTCGCGCCGGTTGGCCGCGCTCAAGGTGCTGGTCAAGAGGCTGGTGTGCATCGAGGATCTCGGAGACGTCGACGTGTTGTTCACCGACAAGACCGGGACGCTGACCGAAGGCCGTATCAGTTTCATGCGTTCGCTCGGGGCGGACGGGCAACTCGACGATGAACCGCTGCGGTGCGGCCTGCTGTGCACCGAGGCGACGGTGGATCAAGGGGTCGCGGTGGACGGCAATCCACTCGACCTGGCCCTGTGGCGCTCCCCGGCCGCCGACGCGGCCCGGCACGCGCCGGACGCCGCCGTGCGTGCGGCGATCCTGCCCTTTGACCACGAGCGGCGGATGACCTCGGTGCTCATCGACGGACCCGGCGCCGTCCGGACGCTGATCACCAAGGGAGCTCCGGAAGTCGTGCTGGATCGGTGCGTGCGCGTGCCGGACACCGCGCGTGAGGCGCTGGAGCGCGAGTTCGCCGCCGGCAACCGGGTCGTCGCGGTCGCCGCACGTCAGGCCGCGGGCCTGGCCGTCATCGAACCCGGCGACGAGCGGCATCTGCGTCTGGTCGGATTCCTGGTGTTCCTCGACGCCCCGAAGGCCTCAGCGCGCCGGGCCCTGGAGCGCCTGGCCGAGCTCGGGGTGGCGGTCAAGGTCATCACCGGGGACAACCCCGTGGTCGCCGCCAAGGTGTGCCGCGATCTGGGGCTGCCGGACGGGGCCGTGCTCACCGGCGCGGATCTGGACGCGCTCGACGACGCCCAACTGGCCGAGGCCGTCACCGGAACCATGGTGTTCGCCCGCGTCAGCCCGGCGCACAAGGCCCGGATCGTGCGGGCCCAGCGCGCTGGCGGAAAGAGCGTGGCCTTCCTCGGCGACGGGGTCAACGACGCGCTCGCTCTGCACGCCGCCGACGTGGGCATCTCCGTGGACTCGGGCAGCGATGTCGCCAAGGACGCGGCGGACGTCATCCTGCTGGAGAAGGACCTGGGCGTGCTGGCCGACGGCGTGGTCGAGGGTAGGCGGATCTTCGCCAACACCGTCAAGTACGTGCTGATGGGCACCTCCAGCAATTTCGGCAACATGTTCAGCGCCGCCGGAGCCTCGCTGTTCCTGCACTTCCTGCCGATGCTGCCGTCCCAGATCCTGCTCAACAACCTGCTCTACGACGCCAGCCAGCTGGCGATTCCCACCGACGAGGTGGATCCCGAGCAGCTTGCCCGCCCCTCGCACTGGGACATCGGGTTCATCCGCCGCTTCATGCTCTTCTTCGGTCCGATCAGCTCTCTGTTCGACTTCGCCACGTTCGCCGTGATGCTCTGGGCCTTCCATTCCGGCCCGGCGCAGTTCCGCTCCGGGTGGTTCGTCGAGTCGCTGGCCACCCAGTCCCTGGTGATCTTCGCGATCCGCACCCGGCGCGTCCCGTTCTTCCGCAGCCGTCCGAGCCTGCCGCTGCTGCTCGCCGCGCTCGGCGTCGTCACCGTCGGCGCCGTACTGCCGGCCACCCCGTTGGCCGGGACGCTCGGCTTCCATCCGCTGCCGCTCGGCTTCTTCCTCGCTCTGGTGCTGATGGTCGTGTGCTATCTGCTGCTGATCGAGATCGGCAAGCGCCGCTTCTACCGCGACGCGGCGCCTGTCCCGGGCGGCACGACGGGGCCACGCCTGCGTCGCCGCCGCCACGTGCACCGCCGCGCCGCGCACCTCAGCGGTTGACGAGCCCGGGCGCACCCGGACCTTCGGCCCTTCCGCTGGGGGTAACCGGACCCTGGGGTGGTCCGCCGCGCGCCGCGCGCCGTGCGCCGCATCGACGGCCTCGTGGCCGTCGAGAACGAGCTGAACTACGCGGTCGACGATACCGAGCTGCCGCCCGACAAGGACTCCCCGTTCCACGGGGTCTTCGCCGGTCGCCGCCGGGTCCGCAGCTACTGATGCCGCGCCTGACCCGAGGCGGGCGTCATCGCCAGGAAGACCGGCCTGGCGGAGCAGCAGCACGCGCAACGCCGAACTGCTGCTTTCATTCCACTGAGCCGGTCGTCACCCTTCGTGCCCGGTGTGAAGCCAGTCACAGTCACGAACCCTGGCGTTCAACGTCGGTAGCACCAGAGCTTTTGCATGCTGACGCAAAAGCCTAGCCGTCGGGACGCTCGCCAGCGATCGTTGAACCATGCCGATGTGGCAGGCGCAACTCGGCTGCTGTGCACCTTTGCCAGGCCCATCGGCGTGTACGGAGTTACACGGGTTCCGCGCGTTGGCGCCCGAACGCGGTCAGGCTGCATGGCAGGGAACGGGTTCGCCATTGATTCACGGGGCGGCAGGGCGCCAGGCGCCAGGCCGAGTCTGACACGGCTGGCGGCTGCGGGAGCACTCCGGTCGCGAAAAGTGAAGGGGAGAGAGCATGCGTAATCGTCTTCGGCGGAGTCTCGCCGTGGCGCTCGTCGGGTCGGCCGCGGCCGGGATCATGGGGATGTCCACGACTACGGCCTCGGCCGCGGCGTGGACTCAGACGACCTGGTACTTCACGTACCAGGCGTCGTGCGTATACAAGGGCAAGCAGGACGTGGCCGCTGGCGACGCCCTCAACTACTACTGCAACTACGAAAACCTAGGTAATAGCTTCCCTGGCCCCGGTTGGGCCTGGCACCTCTACGAGTTCGTGGACTGACGGGCCGGACTCGACCACGTTCCGAGGGGGCCGGTTGTGCGCAGCCGCGCACGGTGGACGAGCGGGACCTTGGTACTGCGTAAGCGCGATACCGACACAGCCTCCACACATCAAGTCCGGCGACGGGGAAGACGCGCCGGCTACACGAGGGGAACACCGCATTGAGCAAGTCTGTAAAGCGGGCGGCGGTCTTCGCCATGCTCGCCGCAGCGGTCGCGCTGGCCGTGCCGGTCGGCGCAGCCACAGCC
>JBOHCW010000572.1:0-4899 GCA_050725375.1 Actinocrinis sp.
GGCCGGCCGGGTCGGGCCGCACGCCACCACCGAGGGGCTGCTGCTCAACGCCGACTGGCAGACCTGGCTGTTCCTGTTCGACGACGCGTTCTGCGACGAGTCGGACATCGGGCGCCGCCCGACCGACACCGTCGAACTGGCCGGCCGGGTGCTGCGGGTGGTGGAGGGCGCGCAGGTCTCCGCGCGCGACCCGAACCCGTTCCTGCCGGCCCTGGCCGACCTGCGCGAGCGGCTGCGCCGGATGGCCACGCCCGCGCAGTTCGACCGGTTCGCGGGCCAGACCGTCTACTATCTGCTGGCTCTGACCTGGGAGGCGGCACACCGGGAACGGCGCACGTTGGCCGAGCTCGACGAGTACGTCGAGATGCGCAGGTACAGCGGAGCGGTGTACCCCTGTCTCGCCCTGATCGACGTGATCAACGGCTTCGAGCTGCCTTCCGAGCTGTGGAGCTCCCCGCGGCTGCGCGAGGTCAACGAGGCCGCCGCGGACATCATCTGCTGGGGCAACGACATCATGTCCTACCCGCGCGAGATCCGTCGCTCCACCCACGTGCTCAGCCTGCCGGCGGTCCTGGTACAGGCCGACAAGCTGACGATCGACGAGGCGCTGCGCGAGGCCGCGGACCGGCACGACCAGCGCGTGCGCGACTTCCAGCGGATGCAGGCGCCGCTGCTGGAGCAGGGCGACGAGCGGGTGGCCCGCTACCTGTCCGACATCAGATCATGGATCTCCGGGCACCTGGCCTGGTCCGCGGAGACGAGGCGCTACGAGCTCGGCATCGCCGCCTGACGGAGCGCCAGCCGCCGGCGCCGAGCCTGTAAAGGTCCTGTTTTCATCGGTACGCCCGAACATCAGCGCGGTTCGAGCAGCAGCGGCACGACCCCGGGGTGCAGCGTGGTGCGGGCCACCGGCCTGACCACGCTGCCGGGGACCGGCCTGACCGTGTAACGCGACGCGATGACAGCGACCGTGGACAGGATCAGGCTCCAGGCGAATCCGTCGCCGACGCACCCGTGCAGTCCGAGCCCGAACGGCAGGTAGTGCGTGCGCAGCACCTCGGGGTCGGGGTTCAGCCAGCGGTCCGGATCGAACCGCGACGGGTCCGGGTACGCCTGCGGATCGTGGTGCAGGCCGTAGAAGTTGAGCAGCACCTGCGTGCCGGCCGGGACCGGGACGCCGGCGATCTCGACGTCGACGATCGGGCGGCGGCCGAGCAGGTAGCTCGGCGGGTAGCAGCGCAGCACCTCGGACACCACGCGCCGGGTCAGCGGCAGCGAGCCGAGGTCGGCGGCGGCCGGTGCGCGGCCGCCGAGCAGTGTGTCAGCCTCCTGCTGCACCGCGAACTGGAGTTCGCGGTCGGCGGCGAGCACGTGCAGCGTCCAGGCCAGCGTGCCGGCCGAGGTCTCGGTGCCGGCCAGCAGCACGGTCATGATCTCGTCGTGCGCCTGGGCGTCGGTCATGCCGGCGCCGTCCTCGTCGACGGCGGCCAGCAGCGTGTCGAGCAGGGTCGGCGCCGCGTCGGGATCAGGGCCCAGACCTGCCGCCCCGCCCGGATCAGCACCCTGGCCTGACAGTCGGGCGCGGTGGTCGGCCACCATGCGGTCGGCCATCGCGTGCAGGGCGCGCTGCGCGCGGTTGAAGCGAAGGTTGCCGGGCGTCGGCGCCTTGTTGATCACACCCAGCGGCAGCAGGGCGCGGCGGCCGACCCCGCCGAGCAGGATCGGCAGCGAGCCGAGCACCTCGCGCTCGGCCGCGGCGTCCGGCGAGCCCTCGGCGCCCAGGTCGGCGGCGCCGATACCGACAGCGCCGGTACCAAACATGGCGCGGGAGATCGCGGTCATCGCCAGCCGCCTCATCTCCTGCCCCGCGTCGATCCGCGCCGGGTCCGGCAGCCGCCGCCACCTGTCAGTGGTCTGCGTCGCGCAGCGCACCATCGAGGCGACGTAGCCCTCGACGTGTCTGTGGTCGAAGGCCGGGCGCATGAGGCGCCGCTGGCGGCGGTGCTTGGCGCCGCCGGACGTGCCCACGCCGTCACCGATCAGAGTCCTGAGCTGGTCGAACTGGAATCCCTTGTCGTAGGACGCCGCGTCGGCCACCAGGATGCGCCGAAGCGGCTCGGAGCCGTTGACCAGACACGCGGGCTTCACGCCAAGGCGCACCGTGGCGACCTCGCCGAACGGATACACCCTTTCGAGGAATCCGAGCGGATCGCGCAGAAGTGTCCCGGCATGTCCCAGCAGGGGCAGCCCGCCCGGTATCATCGCAGGTGACCGTGTTGACCGGGGAAGGGTGGAAGCAGACCTCGACAAGATTACCTCCCGTCGCGCTATTCTGACACTCGGTCACATTAGCGACGGCGCGACGGCGCAGTAAGGGCGCACGAGGGCGGTGCGATTCGGCCAACCTGTGCGATTATCGAGAAACACCACCCCGTAAAGCTACGGTGCGGCTACCGTAAGCACGATGGTGAGCGGTACGCGTGTGCCTGGTGTGAGCAGTCAGGCATCCCAACCACTGAACGTCGCGGGGCATTCGGGCAGGTTCGATCAGGGCATCGAGGGCGGCGCCGAGAGCACTGACATGGCAGAGCACACCGCGAACGACTCAGACTTCAGCAACCCGCGGCCCGGCGCCGCGGCGGCGCCTCGGGTGCCGGCGGCGCGGCAGGAGGCCTTCGGCCGACCGCCGGGCTGGGACGAACAGGTATGGGCGCCCAGCGGCTTCAACGCCTCCGCGGGGTTCTTCAACTGGCTGCTGCCCTCCGGCGAGGTGGTCTGCGACGAGCAGACCTTCCGCCTGCACGGCCTGTCGCCGGACGCCGAGCCCCGGTTCGAGAGCTTCCTCGCGCGCGTGCCTGCCGAGGACGTGGACGAGCTGGAGCGCACGCTCAACCCGCTGTTGTCGAACGTCGGCGACTACATCTTCGAATACCGCGTGCGCTGGCCGGACGGATTCGTGCACACGCTGGAGACGCGCGGCCGCGTCGTGGCCGGCCCGGACGGCGCGCCGGCCCGGTTGATGGGCGTGATCGCGGACATCACCGACCGGCGTGCCGCGGAGCAGGAGACCCGCGACCGGGCGCGCACCGCGACACGCATCCAGACGGTGACCGCCGGACTGGCCGCGGCGTCCACGCTCGACGAGGTGCGCGCGGCGGTGGAACGGGCCCTGCCGGCGCTCGGCGTGGACGCGCTGATCATCGCCGACGTGGGCTCGCGGATCGAAGTGCTGCTGACCTGCGGGCGCGGCGCCGAGCATCCGCTGCGCGTCGCCGACAACGGCCCGGTGCGCACCGCGATGACCTACGAGTCAGCCCTCTTCTACTCCAGCTCGGCGGACCTGTGCGGGCGGTTCCCGCAGGTCGAGCCGATCGTCAAGGAGTTCGGCCTG
The DNA here is from genome assembly GCA_050725375.1 of Actinocrinis sp. Classification (GTDB taxonomy): domain Bacteria; phylum Actinomycetota; class Actinomycetes; order Streptomycetales; family Catenulisporaceae; genus Actinocrinis. Next base: position 3,392 of record JBOHCW010000572.1, read on the forward strand.
GAGGCGTGGGCCTTCCTGCCGCTGGCCGGGGTGCCGCGGATGCGGGGGGTGTGCCTGCTGGGCTACGAGCAGGAGGCACGGTTCGACGAGGCCGAGCGCGCGGTGCTGGTGCTGGTCGCCAGCGCGATCGGCCAGGCGGTGTACCGCGCGACGGTACACGACACCGAGCACAGCTTCGCGCTGGCGCTGCAGTCCGGCATGCTGCCGCACACCCTGCGCTTCGGTCCGGGCGTGAGCGGCGCGTGGCGCTACGAGGCCGCGACCACCGGCATCCAGGTCGGCGGCGACTGGTACGACTCGGTTCCGCTCGACGACGGCTCGACCATCCTGATCATCGGCGACGTGGAGGGCCACAACGTCCACGCCGCGGGCACGATGTACCGGCTGCGCACCGCCGTGCGCGCGTACGCGGCCGAGAAGCACACTGTGGACGAGATCCTGTGCAGGGCGCACGATTTCGTCGTGGAGATGAACGACGAGGCCGAGTACCCGATCTTCGCCACCTGCCTGGTCGCGCGGGTCGACCCGTCCACGCGCACGGTGACCGCGAGCCGCGCGGGACATATACCGCCCCTGATAGTGCCGCCCGGCCGCGCGGCGCATGTGCCGTCGAACGAGGTCGGCTTGCCGCTGGGCGTCGCGGACGTCGGCGACTACCCGGTCTGGGACATGCCGTACGAGCCCGGCACGCGCCTGGTCATGTGCACCGACGGGCTGCTGGAGAGCATCGACAACGACCTGGACCACGGCCTGACGCGCACGCTGGCCTGCCTCGACACCGTGCGCGACGTGGACGTGGAGACGCTGGCCGACGTGCTGCTCACCGCGAACCGGCCGCACGGTCTGTGGAACGACGACGTGGCGCTGCTGGTGGCCGAACTGCGCTGAGCGGCCCGGCCACCGGCGCCCGGCCGCCGGCTGCTGTCAGCAGGCGCACGCCGCGCCGCCCGCCGGCGCGGTCAGCGAGTCCACGGCCGGGTCGCGCGTTCCCCACGCCGTGTCGTACCGGAAGCCCTCGCGCACCCAGTATTCGAACCCGCCGATCATCTCCTTGACCGGGTGGCCCAGCCGCGCGAACTCCAGCGCGGCCCTGGTCGCGCCGTTGCAGCCCGGTCCCCAGCAGTAGGTCACTACGACCGCGCCGTCCGGTATCAGCGAGCTGAGTTCACCCGCGGCGGCGCGCGGGGCGATCTCGCGGGTCGGCACGTGGATCGCGCCGGGGATCCGGCCCTGCTCCCAGGATTCGAGTGACCGCGAATCGACGAGCACGAACGCGTTGCCGGCGAGCCCGTCCTCCAGATCGGCGTGCACGTCCGACACGTCAGCCTCGAACGAGAGCCTGCGCGCGAAGTGCGCCATCGCCGCCGCGCTGTGTGCCGCCGCCGTCGAGAGCACCGCGCTGCCCGCGCCGACCTCGACCGTCGTCCCGACCTCGACCGTCATTGCGGTTCACTCCCCACGCTGATCCGAATCCCTCCGCACCATCGTCCCGGCCGACGCGGCCGCTC
>JBOHCW010000573.1:0-3648 GCA_050725375.1 Actinocrinis sp.
GGACCGCCAGGCGGTCGGCGTTCAGGCACGCGCCGAGGAACCTGTCGACGTCGGTACCGTCCTCGGCCGCGCCGAGCTCCCGCAGCCGCGCCGCGCTCCGCGTCCTGCCCGCGCGCACCGCCAGGCGCACTGCTGACACGCCGTCAGGATCGGCGGCCCGCGGGTCCGCTCCGGCATCTAAGAGCGCCGCGACCACCGGGAAGGACGCGGTGGCGGCGGCCTCCGGCAACACGTCAGTCGCCGCACGCGACGCACTGAACCCGGCGGTTGCCAGGGCGTCGAGCAGCAGCGCCGTCGCACCGGCGTTGTCGTTGAAAACGGCGGAGCCCAGAGCCCACGTGCTGGCCACGCGTGCGCCGTGCGACAGCAACAACCGCAGGCATCGCAGGTCTCGATGAGCGGCGGCCTCGGCGATCGGCTGGCCCGGGTCGGGATCGGCCCCGGCATCGAGCAATACCTCGGTGATCTGCGGGTCGCCGATCTCCACGGCGCCCTTGAGCGCCGAGCGGTAACGCCGCCGTCCGCCGTCGTTGGTGTTCGGATCGGCCCCGGCGGCGAGCAGCAGGCGCACCGCTTCGGCCGACCCGCGCCCGCGATCCGGGTCGATCCGGTGCAAGCGGGAGTAGCAGGCGTACAGCAGCGGCGGCCAGCCGCGTTCGTCATCGAGGGCCACCGCCGCACGCGGGTCGGACGCCAGGTGTTCGCGCACCGCCGCGGCGTCGCCGATCACGGCCGCCGCCGACAGGCTGCGCCCGGCGATCCCCGGATCGGCGCGCAGGATCTCGCCGGCCCGCCGCACGCGGCCCTCGACCGCGGCGTCCACGAATGCTGCCACGGTCCGCCGGGACACCGCGTCGGCGTCGAGGGCCGCGATGAGCCTGGGCCAGCTGGAGAAACCCAGCTCACGGGCGATGACCAGTTGGGCCGCGGCCAACCGCGGAGCGCTACCCGGCGCGGCGGTGTAGTGGCGGGCCAGGCGTTCCAGGGCCTCGGCGTCGCCCCGCCGGACACCGTCGCGCAGCTCTTTGGCGCGGCGGCGCAACTGGTCGGGATCGGGGCGCTCGGGAAGCGGATCGGACACGGCGTCTCCCTCCGTGGCCCGCGGTCCGCTGCTCAGGCCGAGGAAGAGGCCAAGGCTGAACGTGCGTGATCGTTCGGAGGTGGACTCAGTCCTTCCCGCGGACCCGGCGGCGCACTCCCAGCGCCACCCGCGATGCTACCGGGCAACGAGCCGCAGAGCGCGAGTAGGGCGATGGCGGCTTTACCCGGCCGTCCTGCGGGCTTCGACGGTGAATCCCAGTTCGCCGAGCACCTTGACGGCGCCGCTCTTGCCGCCCTCGAAGTCGCCGGACTCAAGGCGCCGGCCGGTGGCGAACTCGTACGCGACTCCCAAGATCGCCTTGGGTGGATAGCGACGCTCCTCCCACACGAGGTCGTACGTCGTGGTGGGGCCGAAGCCGTGGGCCGAGAAGAACTCCTCCGCACCCAACCGGTCGTACTCCTGGAGGGCGCGCCGCACATCGGCGTCGGTGACTTGCGTCCAGACCACTGCCATCGATCGATCTCCCTGTCTGCGCGGGACGGACCCGGCCCCAGATCGTGTTGGTGAGTCCGCCGTCGACGATGATGTCGGCGCCGGTCGGAAGGCCGGCAAGCCGTGCGCCTTGACCGACGATACTTGCGGCGCCCGCCGCTCACCAGGTGAGCCGCAGATCTTCGCGGTAGCTCCGAAAGGGTCAAGTGTCGACACTTTTGGCCTGATGACTGGTTGCCGCACCCCGCGCTCGAATGCCTCCCAGCAATCGACAACTCCTTCCTCGACTCGCTGCGGACGTCCGGATTCATCGACTCGCTGTTACAAGAAATAAGTACCCTGCGAGGCACGGTTCGGCGAGACACGGTTCGGCGACGCTGGGCGTCGCGCAACGGAGAGGAGGCGGCCACCATGGTGTCGCTCGACGAGGTGGACGATCTACGCGGCTGGCTGGAGCTGGCCGGCGAGCTCGGCGAGGTGCGCACGGTCCTCGGCGCGCACTGGGACCGGGAGATCGGCGCGGCCAGCGAGGTGAACTACAAGCGCCCCGCGCCGCCCGCGCTGCTGTTCGACGAGGTCGTGGGCTACCGCCCCGGCCTGCGCGTGCTGACCGCGAGCATGGCCAACGCGCGCAGGCTCGGGATGACGCTGCGCCTGGGCACCGATCTCGACGACCGCGCGCTGGTCGGGGCGCTGCGCTCCGGGCCGGGCGCATGGGTGGCGAACGCCGGGAAGTACCCCGTGCGCGAGGTCGGCTCCGGGCCGGTCTGCCAGAACGTCATCGGCCCCGAGGGCGTGAACCTGCTGGACTTCCCGGTGCCCAAGTGGCACGAGGCGGACGGCGGCCGGTACATCGGCACCGGCTGCGCGGTGTTCACCACCGACCCGGCCACCGGCGTGCTCAACGCCGGCGCGTACCGGATGCAGGTGCAGAACGACGGGCGCGCCGCGAGCATCAACATCGAGTCCGGCAAGCACGGGGCGGCGCACGTGCGCGCCTGGTTCGCCCGCGAGGGCCGCGCGCCGGTGACCGTCTCGCTCGGGCACGATCCGCTGCTGCTGGTGGTGGCCGGCACCGAGGTGCCCGGCGGGGTGTCCGAGCTCGAATACGCCGGCGCGGTGCTCGGCCGGCCGGTCGAGGTGGTGCGCGGCGAGGTGACCGGGCTGCCGATCCCGGCGACCGGTGAACTGGCGGTCGAGGGGTGGCTGTACCCGGACCGGCGCGAGCAGGAGGGGCCGTTCGGCGAGTGGACCGGCTACTACAGCGGCGGGACCGAACCGGTGCTCACCCTGGACGTCGAGCGGGTGTACCACCGCGACGACCCGATCCTGCTCGGCGCCCCGCCCGGTAAGCCGCCGCACGACTACTCGTACATGCGCAGCGTGATGAAGTCCGCGATGATCCAGGACGCGCTGGTGCGCGCCGGCCTGCCAGGCGTCGAGGGCGTGTGGGCGCACGAGGCGGGCGGCGGACGCCAGCTGATCGCGGTGGCCGTCCACCAGCAGTACGCCGGCCACGCGCGACAGGCCGCTTATCTGACCTCGCAGATGCCGGCGGCCGCGTACATGAACAAGTTCGTGGTCGTCGTGGACGCGGACGTCGATCCGCGCAGCCTCAACGAGGTGATGTGGGCGGTGTGTACGCGCACTGATCCGGGCGAGGACATCGAGGTCATGCGGCGGACCTGGGGCAGCCGGGTCGATCCGCTGCGCGAGCAGGGCGCGCCCGCGTTCAACACGCGCGCGGTGATCGACGCGTGCCGGCCCTGGAGCCGCCTGGCCTCCTTCCCCCGGGTGGCCGAGTCCAGCAGGGAACTGATCGACCAGGTCGTACAGCGCTGGCCCGAGGTGCTCGGCGGCACCTGGTGAGCATGCCCGCCGCTGAACTCGACGTGCCCGAGCGCATCAGGCGCCTGTTCCTGCACATCCTGGTCGGCAATCCGGCGGAGACGACGTTCGCCGCCGCCCTGATGCTCGGCGGGGTGCTCGCACGCCACCCGCGGCTGCGCGTGCTGCTGGTCCACGGCGGCGGCTTCGTCCCGTACCGGCCGGCCGGAGCCGGGCCGAGGTCCCACTAGCACCTCGGCTACGCACCAGGGGATGCGAGCGCGTCC
>JBOHCW010000574.1:0-9685 GCA_050725375.1 Actinocrinis sp.
CGACGACGACCGGTCCCGGCGGCACTGAGACGTTGAACGTGACCGGCACCGGCCGATACGTGCGCATGTACGGCACCGCGCGCAACACAGGCTACGGATACTCCCTGTGGGAGTTCGCGGTCTACAGTTCGGGTTCGGGCGGTGGCGGTGGCACTGGTGGCGGCACCGGCGGCAGCTGCACCGACCCGCTGGTCTCCGGGTTCGCGCCGGTGAAGGCGTCCTCTTACTCGGGTGGCAACGCGCCGGCCGCGGCCCTGGACGGCAAGACGACGACGCGCTGGGAGAGTGCGTACAGCGACCCGCAGTGGCTTTACGTGGACCTCGGCGGCTCGGGCACCATCACCTGCCTCGTGCTCAACTGGGAGACCGCCTACGCCACCGCGTACAGCATCGACGTCTCGAACGACGCCACCAACTGGACCTCGATCTACTCGACCACGACCGGTAAGGGCGGCGTCGAGACGCTGCAAGTGCACGGCACCGGCCGTTACGTCCGCATCGACGGCACGGCGCGCGCGACCGGATACGGTTACTCGCTCTGGGAATTCGAGGTGCACGGGTCCGTGAACACCTCGTCCTCGTCGCCGACGATCCTCTCGCCGCCGACGAAGGCCCCCGCGACGACCGGGCAGTTCGCGCTGTCCGCGCCCGGTGACGCCGCGATGGTCACCGACACCCGCCGGCCCACCTTCAGCTGGAACGCGGTGGCGGGCGCGGCGCACTACCAGGTGTGGATCAACATCAGCCGCACCGACTACGACTGGACCGCGTCGGGCAACCTGCTGGACTTCTACACCAAGGTCGCCGAGCCGACCGGGACCGGCTACACGCCGACCTGGGACCTGCCGGACCGCTGGACGTACAAGTGGTTCGTGGTCGCGGTGCAGGGCTCCGGAGCGACCACGACCTCGAGCATCAGGTCCCTGAGCGTCTACCTGCCGACGGTCTCGGCCGTGGCCGACGGCGTGCCGGTGATCAACGGCATGCGGGACCTGAACAAGGACGGCGCGATCGAGCCGTACGAGGACTGGCACAACCCGATCTCCGTGCGCGTCAACGACTTGCTGAGCCGGATGACGTTGCAGGAGAAGGCGTACCAGATGTTCTACAACAACCAGGTCTACCCGCAGTCGGGCTGGATCTTCGGGCCGGCGCAGCCGAACGACCTGAACAACTTCCTGCTCGCCTCCTCGGCGACCCGGCTGGGCATCCCGCCGGTCGCGGCCGGCGACACGATCAGCGGGTATCAGACCACGTATCCGGCGCAGAGCGCGCTGGCCGCGGCCAGGGACTACCCGCTGGACTACAAGCTCGGCGACATGCAGCGCAAGGAGGAGGTGCAGGCCGGGGCGCGCGGCGTGCTCGGTCCGCTGGCGGAGGTGGGCACCAAGGTGCTCTACCCGCGCATCCAGGAGGGCAACGGCGAGAACGCGGACGTGGCGGCCGCGCAGGTCAAGGCGCTGGTCGCCGGGCTGCAGGGCGGTCCGGAGCTGAACGACCAGTCGGTGCTGGTGACCGTGAAGCACTGGCCGGGCGAGGGCGCCGGCGGCGAGTCGGGCATCACTTACGACGCGACCACGATCAAGTACACGATGATCCCGTGGCGGGCCGCGATCGACGCGAACGCCGGCAGCGTGATGACCGGCTACTCGGGCGCCACCTTCCTGGACCCGACCGGCACGGGCGCGGGCAACAGCGCGCCGATCATCGACTACCTGCGGCAGAACATGGGCTACAACGGCCTGATCACGACCGACTGGCTGCCGTCCGGCGCGTGGGTCAGCGCGGCGCAGGCGGGCGCGAACGTGATGGGCGGCGCGGACCCGGGTGCCACCGGTTTCTCGATCGACCAGTTCGCCTCGGCCGTGCCGCTGAGCCAGATCAACGCCTCGGTGACGCAGGTCCTGACGGTCAAGTTCAAGCTGGGCGTGTTCGAGAACCCGTACGGCGACCCGGCGAACGCGCCGTTCCGCTTCCATCAGCCCTCGTATGTCGCGCTGGCGAGCCAGGCCTCGCGCGAGGCGACGACACTGCTGAAGAACGACGGCGTGCTGCCGGTCAAGCTCAACGCGGGCGACAACATCGTGGTCACCGGCGCACGCGCCGCGGACGGCGACGCGTGCTGCCTGTGGACCAGCTACTTCCACCCGGAGGACGGCTCGCTCGACTTCCTGGACGCGATCAAGGCGAGAGCGGCGACGGCCGGGGTGAACGTGTATCAGGACACGTCGCCGACTGCGCCGAAACTCGCGATCGTGGCAGTGGGTGAGGCTTCTTATACGCACGCGACGAACTGGGTGAAGGAGCAGCCCTATCTGCCGCCTGACCAGCTCGCGATCATCCAGAACTACAAGGCGCAGGGCATCCCGGTAGTCGTGCTGCTGGTGCTGCCGAGACCGTACGTGATCTCGGACTGGAACGGCCTGGCCGACGCGATCGTGGTCACCTACCGCGGTGGCGAGGGGATGGGTCCGGCGGCGGCGAGCCTGCTGTTCGGCGACTACGCCCCGTCCGGGCACCTGCCCTGGCAGCTGCCGCGCAGCATGGACCAGATCCTCACCCCCGGCGGCACCGACGTGCCGGCGGACATGGTGGAGAACTGGGATCTGCCGTACGACCTGGGCGCCACGGCGGCCGAGCGCGCGGATATCAGGGCGCACATCGGGGCCGGTCAGACGGTGCCGACCACGTACGGAGACCCGCTCTATCCGTACGGATCCGGCCTGACCACCTGGCAGCCGGGCTGAGCCGCGGCGGGACGAGCGGTCGACCGCGCGCGCTGACGAAGACAGTCAACTGAGAGACAGTCAACTGAGAATCGGCTCGCAGTTCACGCTCGCTGTCCCCCGTCCCGGCAAGTCGACGGGGGACAGCGAGTTTCGCGAGATGGCTCTGAGCGCCCGCGTTCGCCGACGACACGCCCGCGCCTGTTCGGGAACCCGGGCGCTTGGGTAAGAGCCCTGCTAATGATCCGCCGGACCGGCCGCGCGCCGCGCTCGGGCGGATCAAGCACGGCGTGCGTTCGAACGAGGCGTCGGCGGGCTCGCGGCGCTTCGGTTGAGCCATGCCCTCCGCGAGGGGAGGCGCGGTGGCCCAGTCGCTACGTGAGTCCCTGCCCACGCGCCTGGTACTGGCGGTGCGGCTGGCCCTGGTCGTGGTGGCGTTCGGCAGCATGATCCTCGGCTACTTCGGCATGGGACCGCTGATCCGCTGGCAGCTGGCCCAGAACGCCGCGGCACAGAGCCCAGTGTCGACGAACGCTGAGTCACCGAACACTGAGTCACCGAACGGCGCGTCACCGAAGGCTTCGATACCGAGCAGCGTATTGCCGTTCCGTCCGACCGAGAGCGACTCGGGGCCGAACCTGGTCTACTACGACCTCGAACTGTTCCTCGGCCAGTCGCAGCCGGTCGCGCAGGCCACCTGGCTGCCGTGGCAGCTGCAGATCGCCCGATTCGCCGCGCCGAGCGTCGCGCTGTACGCCATCGCGGAAGGCAGCGTCGCGCTGTTCGCGTCGCGCTTCCGCCGGTCACGGCTGCGCAGGCAGCGCGGACACGCGGTCGTCTGCGGTTCGACGCGCACGGCGCAGACCGTGGCCGTGCGGCTGCGTGAGCACGGTATGCGCGTCGTGGTCGTCGCCGACGACGTGATCGGCTGGCCGGCCCGCGACACGTCCGTGGCCGACCCGCGAACGGCGGCCGGACTGGAGACCGCCGGCGTCGCGAACGCCCACCGGCTGTACGCGTGCATGGACCACAGCGAGGAGAACGCGCAGATCGCGAGCGCGGCCGAGCGGATCAGGGCGGCCGCGGGCCGCCCCGAGCGTATCCATGTGCTGATCTCAGACCTGGAACTGTGCACCGCGCTGCGCGCCCGCAGGCTCAGCCTCGCCGAGTCGACCGGACGCCACCTGGGCTTCTTCAACCCCGACGAACTGGCCGCGCACGCGACCGTGCGCACCGACGCGGGCGCGACCGAGTCAGGACTCGACGGCGCGGCCCCGCAGCTGGCGATCGTCGGGTCCGGCGCGTTCGCCCGCTCCGTCCTGGTGGAGGCCGCGCGGCAGTGGCTCGCCCGCGGCGGCGCCGGCAGGCAACCGCTCGAAGTGACGCTGATCGACGCGAACGCCGACCGCGTGGCGGCGCGACTGCTGGAGCGGTACGCGTTCCTGGAACACAGCTGTCTTATTCACCCGGACACCGAGCCCTTCGAGGCCGTGCTCAAACGGCGCGGCGCGGCGCCCGAGCTCGGGCCGCTGCGACGGCTGTACCTGTGCCAGGAGAACGAGAGCGAGGCACTGAAGGCCGCGCTCGACACGGCGGTGCGCTTCCAGTCGGCGTTCCTGGAGGTGGTCGTCCGCCTGGACCGGCTGGTCGGCATGGCCGCCGGATTCGCCCCGCGACCAGCCGCGACCGATCAGAATTGCGCTGGACCGGGCGCCGGTGCGGCGGCTACAGGCCCGGAATCGCTAGGGTGCTCGGTGGCCCCGACGTCCTCGTCGGCATCGGACGGGCCAGAAGATCAGGTGATTGACGTAAGCGGTCTCGGGTGGCACGTGGCCGGCGGCGCGGTGTTCGACGCGCTCGGCGGGCGGCTGCGGCTCGTCGACGTGACCGGGCTGGGCTGCGACCCCGAGGTGATCGACGAGGACCTGGCCGAGTGGCTGGCCCGCGCATGTCACCTGCACTATCTGTCCGGCAGCCTGGACGCGGGCGCCGAACCCGGCAGTTCGCCGGCGCTGGTGCCCTGGGAGGACCTGCGGCACGACTACCGCGAAGCCAACCGGAGTCAGGTCTCGGACATCGGCAACAAACTCGTCGCGATCGGCAGCGTGCTCAGTCCACGGCAGGCGGACACGCCGGGCTTCGCCTTCCGCGGCGGCGAGATCGAGCGGCTGGCAGTGCTCGAACACGGGCGTTGGCTCGCCGAGCGCCGGACCCGCGGCTGGACCCTGGGCCGCACGCGCGACGAGGCGGCGAAGAAGCACCCTGCGATGGTCGGCTGGGACGCGCTGCCCGAGGACGAGCGGGACAAGGACCGCGACGCGGTCCGTCAGCTGCCCGCGATGCTCGCCGACGCGGGCCTGTCCATCATCCGCGTCGAGCCCCGGCCGGCCAGATGACCGTGACCGGTATCCCCCGCGAGCGCGCGATACCGACCGCGTGCGCTGTACCGCCGAGCGCTGCGGACTGTTCGCCGTCCCACACCGCGATCAGCTCGTCGATCGAGTCGAGCATCACCGCGTTCGCGGCAGCGTACGCGCGCGGCTGCGCGTGCACCCAACCGGTCGTGTGCACCACGTCCGCCTGACGCACCAGATTGTCGAAGACCGGCGCGAATCGTGGCACATCAGCAGCCTGTGACTCACGGTAGTCGGTCGCCGGCAGCACGACCTCCAGCCGTCCGCCGAGCCCCAGCATCACGCGGGCGAACACGCAGTCGGCGCCCGGAGCGAGACAACTCACGCCGACGACCGCCTGCTCGCGCTCCCGCGCCGAATCGCGGACCTGCCGCAACTGGTCGCGCAGCGCCCGCGCGACCAGCCTGATCGTGTCGAGTCCGAGATCAGTGTGCCCGGTGACCCCCACCCGCACGGCCGTACGCACGTCCGAACGCGCACCCGAAGTGGGCGTGTCCACCAGTGCGCCGGACAGGCCAGTCGTCGCACGGTCCGACCCGAGCGCGTCACGCGCGGGCGCGGCGTCGGACGCCGAAGGTCCGGGCGCGCTGGGGATGGTCACTGGCGCGGGCGCTGCCGTCAGGACCGCGTTTTCGTCCATTGCGGGTGTTGTGCCCGCCCGCCGCCGCTCTCACTCCGGACGCTTTTAGGCGCCTGACAGTGCTGCCGCGCGGCGGAACTGGGCGCGCCAGCGTCTGGCGGCGGGGGAGTCGGGGTTGACCGGGTGGTGGTCGATGATCTGCTCGATGTCGAGCGGGGTCAGGCCGTCCGAGCCGAAGGCGCCGACCTCGGCGCGACTGAGCGGGAAGGGCGGGGTGTCGGCGGCGGGGGTCCAGTCGTCGCGGGCGAACTCGATCGCGAGCAGGGTCCCTCGCGGGGCGACCAGCCTCGACACGTTGGCGATCGCCCGGCGGCGCGGCGGGTCGGGCAGGGCCTGGACGGTGAAGACCTCGACGACCAGGTCGAACGCGTGCAGCCAGCTGTCGGGCAGGTTCAGCAGGTCAGCGGTCATATATCTGACGGCGGAGCCGGGGTGGCGCTGTTTGGCCAGGTTGATCGCGCTCTCGGCGATGTCGAAGCCGATCGTGTCGAAGCCGAGTCCGGCCACGTACTGCGCGTCGGCGCCGAGGCCGCAGCCGACCACGACGGCGCGCCGGCCCGCACCGGTGATCGCGTGCTCGACGGCCCACTCGAACAGCAGCGGGTCCGGCTGTGAGCGGTTCCACGGCATCGAGACCTGGCCGCTGACGGCCGCGCGGTAGAGCCGGTCGAACCAGCCGGTCGGGTCGTTGCCGGCGATCGCGCGCGAGGCGAGCCGGTCGCCCTGCGCCTGCCAGCCGCCCGAGGTGTTCTGCAGGATCACGCGCACGGCCTCGTCCCAGTCCAGCGCCGCGCCCGCGTTCGCCGACGGGTCCGGCAGCGCGGACAGCGAGGCCACCCGGTCCGGCTGCTCGACCGCGAGCAGGCGGCCGATCGGCGTGTCCGCCGCCGTGGTGACCAGGTGCATGACCGAGATGTTCAGCGCGTCGAGCACGCCGAGCGCGTCCAGCGCCAGATCGGCGGAGGTGTACACGGCGTCGGCCGCGTCCTCGTCGCCGAGCGCGGCGCCGCGTCCCTCATAGCGGACGACGAACCGCAGTCCCTCGGCCAGTCGTTCGCAGAACGCGTCGGGCCACGCGTCGGCCGACTGCGCGTCTGCTCCCTGAGCTGCGTCGATTCCCCGCGCGGCCTCGGCCAGCAGCAAGATCGCCGGGTCGGTCGGCTCGCCGAAGGTACGCACACGCACATCCAGCCCGTTGACCCGAGCCGTGCGATCGTCTGCCATAGCTGCCCTCTTTCGAGCATCCGTGCAGTCGTGCGCCCGTCGAACCGGGCGCGTCTTCGATCAGATCACACTCACGGGCACTGTGCGTGGCAGCTGAGATTACAAGTCGGACAGAGTTGGCCTAAAGGCGCGACCAACGGTCCGGACTTCGCCGGGAAGTGACGCGCGAAACGAGCATCGGGCGGCGAGCGAGTGGGGCGGCGCGCCCGGAGGGGATCCAGTGCGCCGCCCCTGCCCCGTGCCTGCGGCAAACCCCGGTGCGGGCTTGGGTGAGATCTTCGCGCGCGCTCCGGCCGAGTGCGAGACGCCCGGCGCGGAATTCACTCAGCGTTCACAACGATGATGACGAGGCCCGCTGAGGGTTGTTCAGTTGTCTTGCAGGAGGAGCCGACGTCCGGAGCGCAAACGTCCGGAGCACAAACGTCCGGAGCACAAACGTCCGGAGCGTCAACGTCCGATCCGTGCGCCGGCGTTGTACGCCTGGGCGACCACCTGCGGGTGCTGCGATGTCGAATCCGATGCGGCGCCGACCGGCCAGCTGATCGCGACCTCGCGCGATTCGCCGGGCAGCAGCCAGAAGTAGTTGTCGTCGTACCGCGCCGGGAGCACGCACGCGTCGATGCCGTCCCGCAGCGCCAGCCGCACCATCGCCGCGACCGTGGCGCCGCGATTCGTCACCGTCGCCGTCAGCCGGCCGCGTCCGTCGTCGTCCATGCGGCGATCGCTGACGGAGAGCGCCAGCCTCGTGCGTGCGAGTGAGTCGAGGGCGTGCACGTCCTGAGTCGCGGGGTCGCGCCAGTACGTGTTCTGCGACAGGGCGACTCCGTCGCAGTCAAGCAGTTCCAGCCGCAGCAGCTGCGGCAGCGGTGAGGACATCGGCCATCCGATGACGAACCCCGGCACGCTCGACGAGGCAGGAATGTTCATCCCTTGCTGCTCTATCTGACTGAACTGCCGTCCGGCCATGTCGTACACGCGCGCGGTGATGCTCGCGCCGTGCAGCGCCCTCGCCGTGTGGTTGGCCGCGAGCACCTGCCACGTGCCGGGATGCGCCTGGACGTGCACCGGCTCGCTGCCCTTTCGCGAGCCGTAGTAGGCGCCGCTGACATCCGGATCGTCCTCAGCGCTCTGCCATACCGTGCTGTGCAGGGCCGGCTGCGAGACCGACGTCGGCCGTGACAAGCCGGAGGCGCTGTTCCACAGTTTCGCGTTCCAGGTCTCGAATACGGCGCGGGTGTTCTCATAGTCAGCGACCTGAGCCCGGACGTCGGCGTCGGCATCGTTACCGGCTGCGCCGGGTTGATCGCCTCGCCACGTGCCGTAGACCTGTATGCCGTTCAGGTTCACGGGAATCGCGTCCGGGTGAGCCATCGACGTTGTCACGCGGATCCACTGCGCGTCCACGGGCGAGGGCAGTTCGACGTCCACCTGGCCGCCGGTGCGCGAAAGCCCATGTAACGTCGTGGCCTGATACACCGGGGTCCAGTCGTCGCCGTCCGAGGAGACTTCGAGCTCGAACGCGACGGACGCGCCGCCGTCACCGTCCCGGTCACCGTCGATGTCTGCGTCGAGGTCGGCGTCGGACGCGGCCTCGAAGACGAGCGTGACCGCCTCGACCGTACACGGCGCCCGCAGGTCCACCGCGACCCAATGCGACTCACCCGCCGCCGCGAGCAATCCGGCCCGCCTCGGCCCCGACCCGGCGCCGACCGCGGACAGTCGACCCGTCGCGAACTGGACCGTCGCCGGTGCGTGTCGCGCCGCCGACACTGTCAGTGACCGGTACGACGCTAGATCGGCCGTCGCGTCCGACGCCGCGCCGAGGCCGGACGCGACGGCCTCGCCGGTGGTCGCGTCAGCGCGCTCATCAGGCAGAACGGCGCCCGCACCGAAGCCGGCGAGCAGGGTGGCTCCGGTGGAAAGGAAGCCGCGACGAGACACAGCCATGGTGCAGGCCCTACCCTTCTCCGGTATGACAACGTTGTCAGGGGCATCCTGGTGTCGCGTGCCGGTACTGTCAAGCCTTCGCGCGCCCACCGGGCAGCCGGGCGGGCGCCGCGGCGCCGCGCGGGTCGAACGGGTCGCAGTCGTGAGCCCGCCGAGCGTCGGACCTGCGCATTCGTCCCTGCTGGCGCCGTGGCGAGAACAGCGAGACGAGGGCGGGACACCGAGATGAGCACCGGGCCAGGGCCGGGCGAGCCGACGGACTCGGCGCGGCCGGACAGCGCGTACAGCATCCCTGCCGACGCAGCCGCCGGCGGCGCGGCGACCGATCCAATGGCGACCGATCCAGTGGTGATCGACGCCGCGTCCACTTCGGCGACCGCCGAGCCGATGCCCGCCGCAGGCTCCGCACTTGCCGCGGCACCTTCCGCGGTACCTTCCGCACATGCCGCAGCGGTCGGCACCGCAGGTCCTTCCGAACCCAGCCGTCCGACGCTGCGCGAGGTCGCCGAGCTGTCCGGTGTCAGCCTCAAGACCGCTTCGCGCGTGTTCAACGGCGAGCAGTACGTCGCGCCCGAGACGGCCGCGCGCGTGCGCACGGCGGCGGTGCAGCTGGGCTTCCGCCCGAACACGATCGCCCGCGAACTGCGCGCCGGCGCCCGATCGGCCCTGGTCGGCCTGATCATCGGCGACGTGGCGAACCCCTTCTACGCCCGCATCGCGCGCGGCGCGGAACG
>JBOHCW010000575.1:0-6473 GCA_050725375.1 Actinocrinis sp.
GGGCGACCAGGCCGTCGGACTCGATCGTCTCGATGACGGCCAGCGCCGCGGCGCAGGCGAGCGGGTTGCCACCGTACGTACCTCCGAGGCCGCCGCCGTGCGCGGCGTCCATGATCTCGGCGCGGCCGGTCACCGCGGCCAGCGGCAGCCCGCCGGCCAGGCCCTTCGCGGTGGTGATCAGGTCGGGCACCACGCCCTCGTGGTCGCAGGCGAACCAGTCGCCGGTCCGGCAGAAACCGGTCTGGATCTCGTCGGCGACGAACACGATCCCGTTGGCCCGGCAGAACTGTGCGATGCGCGGCAGGAAGCCGGCCGGCGGCTCGATGAACCCGCCCTCGCCCTGGATCGGCTCGATCACGACCGCGGCCACGTTCTGCGCGCCGACCTGCTTCTCGATCAGGCTGATCGCCTGGTCGGCGGCCTCCTGCGCGCAGTTCTCCGGTCCGGTCGGCCAGCGCAGCGGGTACGCCATCGGGACGCGGTAGACCTCGGGGGCGAACGGGCCGAAGCCGTTCTTGTACGGCATGTTCTTCGCGGTCAGCGCCATCGTCAGGTTCGTGCGGCCGTGGTATCCGTGGTCGAACACGACCACGGCCTGCCGCTTGGTGTACGAGCGGGCGATCTTGACCGCGTTCTCGACCGCCTCGGCGCCCGAGTTGAACAGCGCCGACTTCTTCGGGTGATCGCCCGGGGTCAGCTCGGCCAGCGCCTCGCAGACCGCGACGTAACTCTCGGACGGCGTGACCATGAAGCAGGTGTGGGTGAAGCGGTGCAGCTGCTCGACCGCGCGGTTGACCACGGCCTCGGCGCTGTTGCCGACGCTGGTCACCGCGATGCCGGAGCCGAGGTCGATCAGCGAGTTGCCGTCCACGTCCACCACGACGCCGCCGCCCGCGTGGGTGACGAACACCGGCAGCGTCGTCGACACCCCGTGCGCCACGACCGCGTTGCGCCGCTCGAACAGCTCGCGCGACTTCGGGCCGGGGATCTCGGTCGCCAGCCGGCGCTCCTGCGGCACCGACGGGCCGCCGACGGATCGGGCGGGGCTGTTCGTCATCGGCGGACGCTCCTTCAGGGCGGGTGACAATCTCGGGGCAGGTGACAGTTTCAGGCAGGTGCCAGTGCCGCTTCAGGCAGGTGCCAGTGCTGCGGCCGGTTTCGCTCGACGATAACCAAAGAACGCGGGGGCGACACCTGGCAGCACGTCGGGCGTTTCGCCCGAGCCCTGTCAACCTGTCGGCATCGACGAGTCCTGTGTCGCCCCTCGGTCTGATCCCCGCAGGTCGCTACGATCGTCGGGACGGGTCGTTGTCCGGCGGCAGGGGAGAGTTCGCAGTGGCGGTGCAAGACGGTCCCGCGGTCCCGGCGCAGGGGCACGGCATGCGCGAGGGCTGGTATCCGTGTCCGACCGGAGCCGCTCAGGTGCGCTACTGGGACGGCACGGGGTGGACCGAACGGACCCGGCCCGACCTGCTCGGCTGGGTGCACGGTCCGCGGGTGCTCGACCTGCCGGGCGTGTTCGCGTTCGGACGCGACCCGGACGCGGACGGCGCCGGGCGGCCCGGACCGCTCGACCCGACGCTGTGGCGCCGGGTGCGCAACTCCCTGATCGCGCTGCCCATCCTGTACATCGCGCTGATCCTGCCGGTCGGCTACCTGCTCACCGCGATCGGGATGTCGACCGGGGTCGCCCAGATCGTCTACCTGCTCATCCTGCTGCTCATCTGCGGCAGTTACGGCAAATGGGCGATCGCGCTACGCCATCTGTGGGCGCGCTACCGGCCCGAGCCGAAGACCGCGCCGGCCGCCGCGCCGGTGCGCGCCGACCTGTGGAAGGACCTGCGCGTCGCAGGGTTCGACTCCGCCGCGCGCCGGCTGGACGAGGAGCTGGCCGGCGGCGAGCTGACCGACGTCGACTACGTACGGGTCGCCCGGGTCGTGCAGCAGTCGGCGCGCGGCGGCGGAGCGGAGCGGCTGCGGCCGGTCGCCGAGCAGATCGAGGAGTACGGCGGCGGCGCGTTCGTGCACGCCTCCCGCCAGCGCGACCTGCCGATGCCGCGGCTGGTGCAGCACGACCTGATCACCGGTCAGGCCCGGCTCGGCGTCGCGGCGGCCACCGCGCGCAATCCGGCGACCCATCAGAACCAGTGGTTCGCCCTGGACACCGAGGTGCTGCGCACCTCCATGCTCGTGGTCGGCCCGCCCGGGTCCGGCAAGACCCGCTCGTTCGCCCGGCCGATCATCGAGCTGCTCGGCCTGCAGACCCTGGTCGGCCTGGCCTCTGTGGTGGTGATCGACCCGACCGGCTCGGCCTTCGGCCCCGACGTGCTGGCGGACTTCTTCGACATCGACATCGACCCGAACCGGCGCGCGGCGTCAGGGCCCGGCGACACCGGCGCCGAGGGCTCGCCCTGGGGCTTCGACCTGTTCGGCGGCGCCTCGACCCCGGACGAGGCGGCCGACCGGCTGGCCGGCGCCCTGCTGCCGCCGGAGACCGCGCAGTCCGACCCGGCCGCCGACTCGGCCGCGCGCAACACGCTGTACTCCGTCATCGCGGGCTTCCACGAACGCGAGGCGCGCTACCCGACCGCGCGCGAGCTGATCGACACCGTGCTGCGCGACAGCCCGGTGCCGCTGCTCAACGAGCGGCTGCGGCTGCTGGACCGCCCGGCGCTGATCGAGCTGTTCGACGGCCGGCCGCGCCGCTTCTCCATGCGCGAGATCAACCGGCCGACGCGGGTGCGCATCGCGCTGCCCGAGGGCAGTTCGCCGCAGGCGGCCCGGATCCTGGCCCGGCTCGCCATCGCCCAGTTCGTCCAGGTGGTCGCCGCCCCGGACGCCGACCGCTCCGTCTTCAAGGGCCTGATCGTCGACGAGGCCGGCCGGTTCGTGGACGAGTACGTGGTCCAGGGCCTCCAGCGCGCCCGCGCGGCCAACGCCGGGATAGTGCTGCTCACCCAGTCGATGGGCCAGTTCCCCGAGCACCTGCGCTCGGCGGTGTTCACCGGCACCGGCTGCAAGGCGGTGTTCGCCGGGGTCGAGCCGCAGGACGCGCGCTACTTCGCCGACTACTGGGGCACCCAGTGGTCCGCCGAGACCACGGTGACCACCGGCTCGGCGACCACAACCGGCAGCGGCCACACCTCGACCCCCGGCGGGAAGAAGGAGAAGTCGGTCATCCAGGCCATCACCGGCAACACCAGCACCGAGTACAACCGCTCGGTGGCCACCCGCGCGATCGAGCGGCCGGTGTGGTCCGCCTCCGAGATCATCAACGACGTGCCGACCGGGCACGCGCTGATCTCGCTGGCCACCCCGGACGGCATCCGCACCCCGCCGGTCCTGGTGAACCTGCGCGGCTGACGCCCCGTCACACGGTCTCGGATTTTTGGCACACTGGCCGGCGTTGTCCCTAATCGGGCTGCAACATGTAGGGCGATTATTCGTGCCCTGCCCCCTACTGTGGTCCGGACTGGTGTACGGAGCCGAGTGACTGTGGAGCTGACGATGACCGATGCGACGCGACCGCGTCCGTTCTGGCTGGCCGGCAAGCCCGAGACCGGCGACGCCACCCTCGACGTGACCCGGCCGTACGACGGCACGCTGCTGGCCACCGTGTCGCTGCCGACCGAGGCGCAGGTCGAGCAGGCCGTCGCCGCCGCCGTGGCCGCCGCGAAGCAGACCGCCGCGCTGCCCGCGCACCGCCGCGCCGCCGCCCTCGACCACGTCTCGCGCCGGCTGGCCGAGCGCGCCGAGGAGCTGGCGGAGCTGATCACCGCCGAGAACGGCAAGCCGCTCAAGTGGGCCAGGGGCGAGGTGGGCCGCGCGGTGTCGGTGTTCCGCTGGGCCGCCGAGGAGGCCCGCCGGTTCGCCGGCGACCTGCAGCGGCTCGACACCGACGCGGCCGCGGACGGCCGGCTGGCCGTGGTGCGCCGCTTCCCCAAGGGGCCGGTGCTCGGCATCGCGCCGTTCAACTTCCCGCTCAACCTGGTCGCGCACAAGGTGGCCCCGGCCATCGCGGTCGGCGCGCCGATCATCCTCAAGCCCGCCCCGGCCACCCCGCTGTCCGCGCTGGTGCTCGGCGAGCTGCTGGCCGAGACCGACCTGCCCGAGGGTTCCTGGTCGGTGCTGCCGGTGCCCAACGACCGGATGTCCGATCTGACCGCCGACCCGCGCCTGCCGGTCGTCTCGTTCACCGGCTCCGGCCCGGTCGGCGCGCTGATCCAGGCCGCGGTCCCGCACAAGCACGTGACGCTCGAACTCGGCGGCAACGCCGCGGCCGTGGTCCTGGGCGACTACGCCGGCGAGGCGGACCTGGACTGGGCGGCCGCGCGCATCGCGACCTTCTCGAACTACCAGGGCGGCCAGTCCTGCATCTCGGTGCAGCGCGTCATCGCGGACCGCGCGGTCTACGACCGGCTGCTGCCCAAGATCGTCGACGCGGTGGCCGGGCAGCGCACCGGCGAGCCCACCGACCCGGGCACCGATGTCGGCCCGCTGATCAACGAGGCGGCCGCGATCCGGGTCGAGCAGTGGGTCGAGGAGGCGGTCGCCGCCGGGGCCAAGGTGCTGACCGGCGGCACCCGCGAGGGCTCGACGTACGCGCCGACGGTCGTCGTCGACGCCCCGCCGGATTCCAAGCTGGTGTGCGAGGAGGTCTTCGGCCCCGTCCTGGTGATCCAGTCGGTCGAAGACATGGACGCGGCCTTCGCCGCTGTCAACGACTCGGCGTTCGGCCTCCAGGCCGGTGTGTTCACGCACGACCTGCAGGCCGCGTTCCGCGCGCACCGCGAACTGGAGGTCGGCGGCGTGATCGTCGGTGACGTGCCGAGCTTCCGTGCGGATCAGATGCCTTACGGCGGCGTGAAGGGCTCGGGCACCGGCCGCGAGGGCGTCAAGTACGCGATGGAGGACTACACCTACGAGCGCGTGCTCGTCCTCACCGGCCTCGACCTGTAGCCGACCGGCGCACCGTGAACCGGCGGCTCCGACCACGAGCCGCCGGCGTCAGGGTGTTGTCGTACCCGCGTGGACGTGGAAGTGCCCGGTCGCCACGATCACCACGAACAGCGCGATCCACACCGAGGACAGCACGATTCCGGCGATGGCCAGGCCCCGGCCGGACTGTCCGGTCTGCTTGATCTTCGACAGCGCCGCGAGGCCGAGCGGGAGCCCGACGAGCGGGGTCACGCAGAAGAGCCCGCAGATGCCCAGCACGAGCGAGGCGATCGCCATGCCGTTCGTGCCCTGCTTCGGCACCATCCCGTAGCCCACCGGGTACCCGTACTGGCCGCCCGGCATCGGCGCCTGCGGATACGGGTACTGCGGCGGCTGTCCGTACTGAGGTGGCTGTCCGTACTGCGGCGGTTGCCCGTAAGGCGGCGGTTGCCCGAACTGGGGCTGCTGCTGGGCGGGCTGCGGGTTCTGCTGTTGAAAGGCCTGCTGAGACGGCGCCTGCGGATCAGGTGGCGCCAGTGGCGCCGGCGCCGCCAACGGCGTGGGCGGTTCCAACGGCGCAGGCGGCCGGTCCATCGGCTGCTGGTCCGCAGGCTGCTCTTCGGACACGGCGTCCCCCTCGGTCTTGAACTGCCCCCGTCATCAGATGGCAGACGCATGATATGGCCCGCGGCCCGGCAGGTCCCGCCGCGCCCGGCCCGCACCCGCCGCGCGGCCACGCGCATGCGGAACAATGGCGCCATGAGCGAAGCGAGCAACAGCCCGGACCCGCGGCGGATCGTCATCCTCGGCTCGACCGGTTCGATCGGCACCCAGGCGATCGACGTGATCACCCGCAACCCGGACCGGTTCCGGGTGGTCGGGCTGGCGGCCGGCGGAAAGAACGCCGCGCTGCTGGCGGCCCAGGCGCTCGACCTCGGCGTCGAGGCGGTCGCGGTCGCCAAGGCCACCGCCGCGCAGGACCTGCAGCTCGCCTTCTACGCCGAGGCGCAGCGGCGCGGGTACGCGACCGGCGGCTACAAGGTGCCGCGGATCGTCACCGGGCCGGACTCGGCGGCCGAGCTGTGCGCGCTGGACTGCGACGTGGTGCTCAACGGGATCGAGGGCGCGGCCGGGCTGACCGCGACGCTCGCCGCGCTGCGCCACGGCCGGGTGCTCGCCCTGGCCAACAAGGAGTCGCTGATCATCGGCGGCGACCTGGTCACCTCGCTGGCCGCGCCGGGCCAGATCGTCGCGGTCGACTCCGAGCACTCCGCGCTGGCCCAGTGCCTGCGCGGCGGCAGCCCGTCCGAGGTGCGCAAGCTGGTGGTCACGGCCAGCGGCGGCCCGTTCCGCGGCCGGCCGCGCGCCGAACTGGCCGAGGTGACCGTCGAGCAGGCGCTCACGCACCCGACCTGGGCGATGGGGCCGCTGGTCACCATCAACTCGGCCACCCTGGTCAACAAGGGCCTTGAGGTCATCGAGGCCCACCTGCTCTACGACGTGCCCTTCGAGCGGATCGAGGTCGTGGTGCACCC